>JBELAS010000169.1:0-4213 GCA_049508615.1 Acidimicrobiales bacterium | reverse complement strand
AGCGTCTGGCAGTTCCTCGTCGCCATGGTCGGGCCCGTGCGCGTGGTGCTCGCCTCCGCCGTGCTGGCAGTGAAGCTCGCGCGCGCCGCTTTATTCGGAGGTGACGCGGCGGACGAGGCGAAGGAGGCCTTGTTCCGACGCACCCTGACAGGGCTGAGCCTCGAGGAGATCGCCCCGCGCTCGGCGGCCTTCGGGCTCGCCCACTACCGGCGCCGGGCGCGACCCGAAGTGCGCGCGCGCCTCGAGTGGCATCGCAACCAGGGACATCACGTCGTGCTCGTATCGGCCTCCCCTGAGCTGTACGTGCGCGCCGTCGGTCGGGAACTGGGGGTCGACGACGTGATTGCCACCCGTCTGGAGGTCGATCCGGACGGACTTCTCACGGGCTGCTACGACGGACGAAACTGCCGCGGCACACAGAAGCTCGCGCGCTTGGAGCAGTGGATGAGGTCCTCGGTCGTCGCGACAGAGATGGGTGATGGCGCCGACGCCCCGCGCGCCGGACCCGACGTCAGAAGACCATTCTTGTGGGCCTACGGCAACAGCGCTGGAGACATCCCGTTGCTTAGCGCCGCGGACATCGGTGTCGACGCCGGACGCTTGAACAGGATCGGCAGGCTGCGCCGCTTCATCAGGCTGACCGATTTGGAGGCTCTGCGAGCAGAGCCCACACACCAGCACCAGCACCAGCACCAGCACCACAAGAGAGTGGTGTGAGCTCTGCCAGGATCGGCCGCGAGCAGCTGCGGCAGGTCTCCGACCTCCACCGCCGCAGCCTCCAGGGATGGTCACGTCACACCGAGACCCGGGACCGCTGGCGGGTGCTACTGCCTGCCCTCGGCATCGGCGCGGCGACCCTCGCCCTTCGTCTCCTAGAGAGAGCTTCTGGTCCCACCGACTGGGGTGGAGCGCAGTACGTGCTCGGCTCGCGGCACTTCGACGTGACCCATGGAGCGCCTTCGCCTCCGGGGTACTGGCTCTATGTCGCCGTCGGGCACGCCCTACATGTGGTGACCGGACTCGACATCGTCGGGAGCCTCGTCCTTCTTGCCGCAGTAGCCTCGGCCGCGGCGGCCGCCCTTACGGCGGTGGCCGGCACGCTGCTCGTGGGTCGCTGGGTGGGCCTGGCCGCCGCGGTACTAGTCGCCTCCACCCCTGTGTCGTGGTTCAACGGCTCGATCGTCTCGACATACAGCTTCTGCGCGCTCGTCGGCGCGCTGCTCGTGGTCCTGGCACGCCTGGCTCACCCCGGCACCAGCCACGGGACCGTCGCAGTGGTGGTCCTGGGGATCGCTGCCGGGTTCATGCCGTGGGTCATACCGATGTTCGCACTGGTGGCGCTCGTCGCGCTGAGCGCCAGCACCCGCAGCCTTCGCCAACTGATCGTGTCGATGCTCGCTGCTGTGGCCTCGATCGCCGTGTGGTTCGTGCCCATGGTCGCCATCCAGCCCGGGCATTTCGCGGCGTGGGCGCATGCCGTTCGCGACGAGGCGAGCGCCGCGGCCCACGCCTCGTCGGTCTTCTACAGCACGTCCGGGGCGGCGACCAACTTCGGTGTCTTCGGCGCGTACAGCCTGCTGTCGTTGTGGCCCGCAGTCGTACTAGCGGTCGCGGCACTTTTGACCCTGAGCGTGACACGCCTCGTCACCCGGAAACCCGCGGGAGATGTGAGCAGGCGCATCTGGAGCAACACCGGTCCGCGCGCGGACCTGGCCCTCGGCACCTCGGCGAGACCGTGGTACCAGCGAAGCGGTGCCATCCTGGGCGCGGCGATCCTGCCTCCTTTGGCCATCGTCATCATGGGACGGTTCCCCGCCGGCGGGGCTGTCTTGTCGTACCTCCCGACAGCGACCGTGCTGTTGCTATGGCCGCTCTCGCGACTTCTTCGCCATCGTGTGCGGGTGCTGCGCCGCTCAGGCGCTGTTGTGGCGACCGTCGCCGTCATCGCCACTTGTGTGCTCAACTTCGACCAGTTCGTCGAGTCGCCTGGGATATTACCGGCGAGCTTGGCTGCCGAGCACAGCGGTCTGTGGATATCCCAGTCGCGCTACGGAGCCCCATACCCCGACACCGTCGCGGCCATCGCTGCGGCTGACAGAGCAGAGAGTGCGCTTGGGACACTCGGGCATTTGGTCGACCCCCAGCGTGACGTGCTCGCGATCGTCGCCGATGCCAGCCGCCTCGCCTCGACTCATGACGTCGCCGCGCCGAGCGCTGCCACCTGCTTCCGCATTGCAGGTCTCGTCCTTCCCGCTCCGAGAATCGCGTTCGTCTCCGGTTCGGCTGTCCGCTACGTCGAGCGGGGGCGGCTGCTCTACTACGACGGCTCATCACGCTTGGAGGTTGGCCCTGGCGGGAGCGCGATCGTCCTCGTGGCGGCCGGGTCGCAGGTCATGGCGTCACTCGAAGGAACAGGAGAGGCGAAGCCTGCAGGACCCGACGTCACCGGGTTCGGTGTGTGGGACGTGGCGCCCGGCACCAGGTTGTTCGGCGTCACCGTCACAGAGATGACCGGTCCCCTCCACCTCGGAAGCGGGGTCTGACGTCTACCGGCCAGCCCCATCTCTGTCGGCTTCCAGGCCGGATAGACCACAGGCACATGGACAGACACATGCGCATGGACATGCACTACCCGTTTCGTCGCCCGGAAGCCGACGCTTCTGTGAACGCGCCTAATGCTGCTATCGATGTCGGGTAGGCGCCGGGCCCTGCCTTCGGCTGGTCCACCCCTCAGCTCAGGGTGAAGGTCCGGAAGTCGGCGTGCGGCTCGAGAGCAACGGTGCCTCGCGATCGGCCCGGGTTCATCACGTCGAACGAAGCCTTCTGCTCCCACCGGTCATAGATGATCCCCCTGTCACTGCTTATCCCGACGCTGACCGTGTAGCTTCCCTCGAGCAAGGGGACGGTGTCGAAGGAGAAGTCCACGCGTCCGCTCCCGACAGCAGCATCGAAGGGCTTGTTCAGGATCGCGGTATCCGAGGCGAAGACGAGCTCGCCACCGTGGTCGAAGATCTCGATGTTGAACACGACGCTGCCCACGGGCTCGGTGGCCTCGAACATCACGCGCACGGCGAGCGGCTCGCCCGGAAACAGGTACGGACGGCTTCCCGTGCCTGGGTGCTCCAGGTCGATCGCGGTTATCAGGATCGGCCGGTGCATCGGTCTGGAGGCTTCTGCCTCAGCTCCTGAGGCCTCCACATCGACTTGGTCGCCGGACTTGAGCAAGTGGTCGTGGTATAGGTGGATCGCCTCGACTGCGGTTCCCTCGCCTATCACCTTGCCCTCGTTCAAGACCATGCCGCGGTCGCACACCTGACAGACGAGATCGGAGGAGTGCGTGACGAACACGATCGTCCGCCCGTCGTCCTGGAACTCTCTTATGCGAGCGAGGCACCTGCGCGCGAAGTCCTCGTCACCGACCGCCAACACCTCGTCGATCACTAGCACGTCTGGATCGACGTTCACCGCCACGGCAAACCCGAGCCGGACGTACATACCGGACGAGTAGTACTTCACCTGGTTGTCGATGAATTGCTCCAGTTCGGCAAAGGCGACGATGTCGTCGAAACGCCGATCCACCTCTCGAGTCGAAAGGCCGAGCAACGAGGCGTTCAGATAGATGTTCTCTCGGCCCGAGAGCTCTGGCTGGAATCCGGCCCCGAGCTCCAGAACGGCGGCGACCTGTCCTCGGACGATGACTTTGCCATCGGTCGGCTGCAGGATCCCGGTGATGCACTTGAGCAGAGTTGACTTGCCCGAGCCGTTGCGGCCGACGATGCCGACCGTGTACCCCTCGTTGACCTCGAGATTGACGTTCTGGAGTGCCCAGAAGTCGTCGTAGGGATTTCGCCCGGCGTGCAACACCCGTTCCTTCAGCGAATAGTACTTCTCGTGGTACAGCCGGAAACGCTTTGAGACGTCTACGACGTCGACGGCGGTGTTCGCACCCACGGTGTGTCAGAGCTCCTCGGCGAAGTTGCCCTCGAGGCGGCCGAAGACGATCATCGCCCCGAATAGCAGTACGAGCGACACGCCTAACACGATCAGATCCGACGACAGGTACCACGTGGTCGGGTAGTGCGCCAGCACTCCATGCGGGATCGGCTGATGGACCTTCTTCCCGTTAACGAGCGAGGCGACCGTCGAGATCGGGTGGTCCATGTTCCAGAAGACCCGCTGGAAGGTCATGACCACGGGCGTGACCGGGTTGGCG
>JBELAS010000168.1:0-4245 GCA_049508615.1 Acidimicrobiales bacterium | reverse complement strand
CGAAAGACCACGTGCCCGGCGGCCGGCCGCGAGGAGCAGACAGTGCTCGTCCTGGAGCGAAAGTGGTGGACGCTCATCGGCGTCTGCACTGCCATCTTCATGTTGTTGCTGGACATCACGGTGGTGAATGTCGCGCTGCCGGACATCCAGCGGTCGTTGCACGCCTCGTTCAGCGACCTTCAATGGGTCGTCGACGCCTACGCCCTTACCCTGGCGGCGTTCTTGGTCACCTCCGGAGTGGTGGGCGACATGTTCGGCCGGCGCGAAGTGTTCACGGTCGGTCTCGGGGTGTTCTCCCTCGCGTCGCTGATGTGTGGTCTGTCGACCAGCTCTCTGATGCTGAACCTGGCACGCGCTGTGCAGGGTGTCGGTGGAGCGGTCATGTTTGCCACCTCGCTGGCTTTGGTAGCCGGCGCGTTCCAAGGCCGTGACCGCGGTACCGCCTTCGGTGTCTTCGGCGCCGTGATGGGGATAGCGATAGCCGTCGGGCCCCTGGTCGGCGGGGCCATCACGTCCGGCATCGGATGGCGTTGGATCTTCTTCGTCAATATTCCCATTGGGGTCTTCGCAGTCATCGTCACGCTGACCCAGATGACAGAGTCGAAGGGTCCGGGCAGGCGGCGGATCGACTGGATCGGGTTCATCTCGTTCGCCGCGTCGCTATTCATGTTGGTGTTCGCTCTGGTTCGTGGCAACAGCTCGGGCTGGGGGAGCCCTCAGATCATGGGGCTGCTGGTAGGCGCCGCGCTCTTCATGACCGTGTTCATCGTTGCGGAGGTCCGTCAGTCCGAGCCGATGCTCGACCTCTCCCTCTTCCGGCGTCCTGCGATGATCGGCGCGTCGATCTCGGCGTTCACGCTCTCGGCCTCTCTCTTTGCCCTTTTCCTGTACCTGACGCTCTACATACAGGACGATCTCGGTTACAGCCCGCTCGGAGCGGGTGTGCGCTTCTTGCCCATCACCCTTCTTTCGTTCGTGGTGGCGCCGATCGCGGGGAAGCTGACCGTGAAGCTGCATGCCAGATACCTTCTCGGATCTGGTCTCGTCCTCGTGGGTGTTGGTCAGCTGCTCATGGCAACCACGCGTCCCGAGTCGGGTTGGACCCAGCTGCTTCCCGGCTTCGTCGTTGCCGGAGCGGGGGTCGGCATGGTCAATCCGGTACTGGCATCGTCTGCCGTCGCCGTGGTGCCACCCCGGCGCAGCGGGATGGCCTCGGGGGCGAACTCGACCTTTCGTCAGGTGGGCTTGGCTACGGGTATCGCGGGTCTCGGCGCCGTGTTCCAGACCAAGATCGTTCACACGACGCTCGCGTCCCTGTCGGCTACGTCCCTGGGCCGCCAAGTCGTGAGCTACGGAGGCAGCAAGCTGACCCAGGCTCTCACGGCGGGACAAGTCCAGGCGGTGGCACGGTCCCCGCAGCTCCCAGGCGTGGCCCGGACCGCTCTGTTGCACGCGTATCGGATTGGTTTCTCGGCCACCCTCAACGAGCTCATGTTGATCGGAGGAATCGTTGCACTAATCGGTGCAGCGCTCTCATACGTTCTCGTGCGGCAGCGAGATTTCGTGGCAACAGGCATCGCGGGAGCGGCGCCTGCGGCGATGGAGTCGCAAACCGAACCGGGGTCAAGGAACCCTGTCGGAGTGGGCACTGTCGGAGCGGGCACTGGTCGCAGCGGCGAGGCTCCCGGGGCTGCGAGTTGAGCACGACCGGCGCGATCGTGATCCGCTCCCCGGGTCGTCCCAGGGACGAGAGGGCGACGAGGGCCATCACCGACGCCGCACTGCGCCAGCTCATGGAAGTTGGCTACGGCCGGCTGTCGATGGAGAGCGTGGCAGAAGAGGCTGGCGTGGCGCGGGCCACGGTCTACCGTCGCTACCGGAACAAGGCCGATCTGGTCACGGCGGCAATAGCGGAGTACGAAGCTGCAGATCCCAGCCCTGAGCCCTCCGACGACCCGCGAAACGACCTTCTACGTTTCCTCGCGGACTTCGACAATCGCTTCACCCGGTCGTGCGTCGAGGTCCTGGGCTCGTTGCTCGCGAACCATGAGGATCCTCGCTCCCTCGCCCTGCACCGCGAACGGGTGATCGCACTTCGTCGCGCCTATGTCAGATCGCTGCTCGAGCGGGCGCGCGACCTCGGTCAGCTCGATCCCGAAGTGGACCTGGATCTGGCGCTCGAGATGCTCGTCGGCGTCGTCATCGCAAGGGCGGTCGGCGGGATGCCGAGCCTTCCCGGGTGGGCGCAGCGCGCGCTCGAATTGATCTGGAGCACAGTGGGCGCGGACACCCGCTGACTGCGAACGAACGGCAGCCTGCCGCCGCGAGCCAGGCTTCTCTGCTCTCTTGGAGCTGGGCTCCGGTTTCCCTGATGGCTGAAGTTGCGAGTTCCGTCAGGGCGCTTGGTGGACGGCCTCGGTTCGCGACTGCCAAGTCGGCGACCGCGCTCACGTCGGTGGCACCGGAACTGGGCCGGACCTGGGCCGGACCTGGGCTTGACCTGGGCTTGACCTGGGCCTCGAATCAAGAGTTTGGTTACAGCTTCAGGTGGGACTATAAATACGATCTCTTAAGTCAACTTTCTATCGGATCCGCTCTGCCCGGGTCGCCTCCGGGGCGTTCTGGGTCGGCCAGGAGGAACCATGCACCGTCGTCTCGTCCCTACCGTTCTGCTAGCCGTCGCGGTGGTCGGCGTGGCCTGCAGCTCGTCGAGCACCACGAACGAGGCGACGACGACTACCTCCTCGACACCGCCCACGACGACCGTATCGGGGCCGGGTGGCCTGCTCGGGGCCGCCCGCGACACCACGACTAGCACCGCCGTCACCCTGAACGGCGCAGGTGCCAACTCGATCCAGCCGTTCTTCGAAAAGGTCTTCTACGACTACAACAAGAAGAACCCGAAGACCACGATCAACTACTCGCCAGCCGGCAGCAGCGTCGGCGTCACCGACATCCAGCAGGCCACGGTCGACTTCGGGGACACCGAGATCCCGATGTCGGCCTCGGACATGGCAAAGGCCACGGCCGGTAAGGTTCTGCAGATCCCTGTCGACCTCGGCGGCGTGGCCATCAGTTACAAGGTCCCGGGCGCGCCCAGGAACCTGAAGCTCGACGGGCCCACGCTCGCCGGCATCTTCGACGGGACGATCACGAACTGGGACGCCCCTCAGATCGCGAGTGTGTCAGGCGTGTCCCACCTGCCGAACCTGCCCATCGTGCCCGTGCACCGTGCCGACTCCTCGGGACCGGGTTGGGACTTCGACTCGTACTTGATCAAGACCTCCCCCGATTGGGTGACCAAGATCGGTACCGCCACGCCTTCTAAGGCCTGGCCGCTCGCCACGATCGGCGTGGGGGAGCAGCTGAACACCGGGGTTGCCACCTACATCCAGCAGACTGCAGGTGCCATCGGCTACGTCGAGTACGGCTACGCCTTGCAGGCGAACTTCGCCAATGCGGCCCTGGAGACCTCGTCCGGGTCGTTCGTGGCACCTTCGGAGAAGTCGATCGCTCAGGCCGGCTCCCGGGCCACCAACCCGAGCTCCACCAACTTCTCGATCATCGACGAGCTGGGCGCGGACACCTATCCGCTCGCCAACTTCAGCTGGACGCTCCTATACGAGAAGCAATCCGACCAGAACAAGGGCATCGCTGTCGGCAAGCTGATCGACTACGTCATCACGACCGGCCAACAAGACGCTTCGCCGCTCGGGTACGCGCCGCTGCCGTCGAATGTCGTGCAGCTGGCCGTGCAGACCCTCGATCAGCTCCAGACCCCGACCGGCGGGCCACTGTTCTCGTACTGATGTTCTCGTATTGACGTTCTCGGGAGGTGAGCCGGGTAGCTACCCGCTCAAAGGCATGAGCTCGACCTCGGCGCCGGAGGGCACAGGGCCAGGTCCGCGCGCCGTCACCGGAGTGCGCGAGACGCTCCAGAGGCGACATGCCCGCTCGGGCGGCAGGGTCTACGGCACCGCGCGCTGGCTGGCAGCCGGACTGTTCGTCGCGTTACTGGTCGGATTGGTGGTCAGCATCGCCTTCGACTCGTCCCAGGCGTTCGCGCGCTCAGGGGTCTCCTTCGTGTGGTCGGGCACCTGGAACCCAGCCGCCGACGACTACGGCGCCGGGATACTGCTCGTCGGAACGGTGCTCACGACCTTCGTGGCAATGGTGCTGGTAGTCCCGGTCGGGCTCGCAGTCGCTGCGTTCTTGTCCGAGCTGGCTCCCAGCTGGCTCGCCGGG
>JBELAS010000167.1:0-4256 GCA_049508615.1 Acidimicrobiales bacterium | reverse complement strand
AGACGGCGGGTGCCAGGCCAGTTGGTATCGGACCGTGTTGTTCGACCGTTGCATCATGACGTACTCCAGCTCGACGAGCCGAGCCAGGTGCACCTTCAGCTGGGTGTCGCCCACCCCAAGGGCCTCTCTGGCCTGGCGCCGGGTGAAGGGCTTCTCCCCGGACCACTCGGCGAGCGAGGAAAGCAGCTTGGCGCTTGCGGGGGGCAGTTCCGCTCCGCTGCGGGCGAGCAGGTCGGCCGCAAGAGTATCGGCGAGAGCGACATCGCTCCCGTCGGCCTCGATGTAGGAGACCGGCACACCATCAACGATTACTTCGCTCTGATTTCGCTGGTACTGGTGCAACAGGGCGCTCGCACAGATGATGCCGAGGTACTTGGCGTGGTCACGTCGAGACCTTGTGGTCGCCTCTGTAAAGGTCAGCTGCTCGGCCATCGGCACCACGACCGGCATGGCCCTCAGGAGACGTTGGGCGTTGTGGTGAAGCTCGACGATCGTTTGGCGACGGTGGCGGGTCGAGAGCCCTTCGACGCTCAGCGCCTGGCGTTGGGCATCGTGGATGGCCCGGGTCTGAGCGATGTCTTCCGACACGCACAGTGTCACCAGACGATTGGCCAGCTCCTCGTTTACCGTGGGCGCGGTCGTCGTGGTGACGAGGGCCACCGGGCCACAGACCTCGTAGGCCCGTGTCCGTAGCCGGCCACTCGACGCGTTCTTGCCGGCCGATGCGATAGAAAGCCGTCCCTCTGACTGCAAGAGCTTGAGCGCGTACGAGGCCCGCGCAGAGCCTTCCTCCTCGGATAGGAACAGCACCTTGTGCGAGAGATCGCTCGGACCGAGGTAGTAGAGGGCCTGGCCCGTCACGGCCGAGAACGACACCTTGGCCTCGTCGGGCACGAGGGAGAGCACCGCCTCGGCCAGCGTGGACTTCCCCGCAGCAGAGGAGGACTGCACCAGGACTCCGAGGGGGTGTGCTCCCAGCCGGCTCACCGCCGCGAGATAGAGCAGGAGGGCATTTCGTTCCTCTCGCACCACCCCGAGGGCGCTGACGTCCGCCACGATGCGATTTGTGAGATCGGGATCGCCAAGCAGCGCCATGGCCTTGTCGCGCTCTTCGGCGGTCATCGGGGCAAGTTCGTTCTCTGGCGCGCTTGCCGCAGCATCGGCGGCCCGTTCAGCAACCCCGAGCACCTTGGCCAGCTCGGCTCGCAACTCTGCCTTCTGCGCGCGTAGCTCGTCGGCGGCAGCCGCCAAGAACACCGCGCGCGACCGAGCGCCGTAGAGATCGAGAGTGTCGAGATGGAAAGCCCCGGTCTGCGCATCGGTGACCGAGAGGTTGACTCGGAGAGACCCGTATCCCTTCTCCCGGGAGGCCCCTCGAATACGCCAATGATGGCGTCCGATCACCACGCGGGCCTCATCAGCCTCCAAAGTGACGCTGGCCTTCGCACCTTCGGCGATTGGCGGCTCGAAGTCGACTCGTCGAGGCTCGAGGAGACCACCGTCGGCTGCAGTGATCCGCTCCGCTTCGTCGGGCGGTTGATCGGTGGGCAACACGTGGACACCCGCCGGGCCACGTTCGTGCCTCACCCCCGATGAGGCGGTGCGTCCTTGAAGCCAGGCGATGCGCTCGTGGTCCTGGGCATTGAACCCGCCCGGGCGACCCGGGGCCACGACCCGGGCGCCCGCACCGAGCATCCTGAGGGCCTCGATGATCGAGGCGCAGACCACCACGTCCGACCCTTCCCCAGCATCGAACAGCCCGCCAGGCAGACCCGTCGACCACAGATCGGTAATCCCGTCAGCAGGATCAAGCCGTCGGCCAAAGAGCTGCAGGACCCGGCCATCGGCGCCGAGCACGGGAACAACGACACATCCTCGGAAATGCTCGTGGCCGCTGGCACGGTAGACCCCCAGTGAGATGAGCCGGTTCCGAAGCGTCGCGCCGGCCTTGCGGTTGCTCTCGGGAAGGCAGTGCCCGAGGCTTCGATCCGACACGCCAATCAAGAGCGCATCAGCACGATCCTCGTCGATCCCGAGCTTTCCGAGAATCCGCGCTGCGGCAGAAGAACGGCGCCGTGTTGCGACGTAATGCTCGATCACACACGCGAGCAGCTCGTCGTTGCTCGCCTCAGGCGCACACAAGAGCGCCGAGCGAACAACCTGACCTCTTGGCCGCGACCCTCGGTGTGCATCCTTGCTACGCATCGCCCTCGCCTCTCTTCTGTATTGGAGAGCTTACTATAGATAATATATATATCTTCTAGTATTTGCCGTCAAGGGAGGGGTAACGTCTACCCGTGGAATTCCCACAGCGACTCGCCACGCTGCGACGAACGCAAGGCCTGACCCAAACCGCACTGGCCGAGCGCATCGGGGTGCACGTCTCCCAGCTACGCCGCTACGAAGCGGGGCAAGCCGAACCCACCTTGGGTGTGCTGCGGCAGATCGCCGTTGCCCTTTCGGTTCCCACCGATGTTCTGGTCTTCGGTGACGATCCGCGCCTTGCGGCCGACGAACGCTTGGCCTTGGCCTTCGAAGCCACCGTGTTCCTCGACGACGAGGAGCGTTCGATCGTGCTCGCGCTCTTGGAAGCCTTCTTGTCGAGCCACGAGACCCGGCGGGGCCACGTCGGCCCTCGGGGAGCACGGGCCAAGTCATCAGGGAAGCAGTACCGAAGCTGACCGAACATCCGCCGGGCCGTCCCACGGCCAGCCGGTGGGAGAGCCATCTCACGACGCCTGCGCAGTCCGCTTGAAAGGCGTGCTCGGAGATGCAGAACGGCTTTGGCTTGGTGCCACTCTGTTGGGCGAGCATCGGACCTCCCCGGATCGGGACCAGGACGACACGCCCTGGTCCCCTCCCATCATCCGGACGAACGTCACCCTGAACGTCACCCTCGTCGAAGTTCTCGAAACTTTCCTTTCCGATCGGCCAGGGTGACGTCGTGCAGCGCACGTCGACCGTGCCCCTCACAGGAACGACTTCGGGCTATCGCGCGGCCCGAAGTCGTTCCCCAGCGCCGTAGTTGCCGGATCCACCACTGTGACGCCGATCAAGTCGGTGCTCTGAACAATCACAGAGCCCGGGCGGGCACGGAGCCAGCACCCTGCGCGTCACCGACAGCCGAGGATTTGCTCCGCCAGAGGGTGACGATCATGTCCACACAGCTGCACTGTCAGTGCAGAACGTCACCCTCGTCCGCCGCGGCGTCTCGCCACGGAAGCGGCGGAGACACCTGGAAGCCGACGGACGTGGCCTCGTGTGTCACCGTTGCCACGACGGACGTCACCTGCGGTCCACTCCTGTCACCGTGTCAGCCTGAACATCACCCTCCCGGGTGAGGAGGTGTTTCCCGCTGGTCAATCGGTGCCGGTACTCCTTGTTGACGGGTCGTGCGCGGTGATGATCCACAACGTCACGTGCAACGTCACCCTCCCAGGTGGCAGCGCTATTTCACATCTTCAGGGTGACAGGCTGCGGCACTGATCGCAGAACGTCACCCCGAACGTCACCCTCACGGGCGTGAGCGAGACAGCATCAACAGATGCAGGGGTGTGGACGATGAGTACCGCTCTGGCGGAGCCGATCAGGGTGACGTTGCCTCGGCGGTCATGGCAGGCTCGATGCCCGCCTGGGCGCCACTTCGTTCGGACCCACCGACGAAAGTGCTCTCGGATGCGCTCCCAGCCACTTCAAGTGCATGCTTGGTCGTGCTGGCGTTACGTCTGACCATTCGAGAGTTGGCTCAATCGACTCTTCATCTTCTTCACGAGTTGACTACTCAACCCAAGATCCAAGAGTTCAGTCCTAAATCGGGGACGGCTCCAAAAAGCGATCTGATAGCCCCCCTCCCGTCTCATTTCCCAGCGGATAGCCAACTCCCTTTGGCCATGGTTCAGGATGCCCCAGCGGCCACGCCATCCAAGAACGGTTGCTTCATCGACCTGAACAATATTCACGGCACCAACGGACTCCAAAACGCCCTGAGCAATCTGATCAATGGATGACGGAAGGGCCGTTGACTCGAGAATTGCACTTTGTGTATATCGCCCGCTCCATGGAGGTGGTGCTGGATGGCCCACTGACAACTTCTGTCGGTCTGACCCCAACCGGATTAGTGGAAGGGCTACAAACACAAACAGTATGGCAAGTGTGACCAGTGTTCCAGCAACCACACCAGCCACGGAACCGATGTTCGCCGTCATGTGCACGGTGCGGGACTGGGTTCAGCACTACTTGAGGACGCGGACTTCGAG
>JBELAS010000166.1:0-4258 GCA_049508615.1 Acidimicrobiales bacterium | reverse complement strand
CGTGAACATCTCGCATTTCACAGAGATGACGCGCGCGCACGTGGACGGGCCCTACGACCTGTCCCTGGTCGAGGGATCGGTCACGACCGCCGAGGAAGCCGAGCGCATCGCGGAGGTGCGCGAGATCTCGAAAACCCTGATCACGATAGGGGCGTGCGCCAGCGCCGGCGGCATTCAGGGCTTGCGCAACTTCGCCTCCGTCGGTGAGTACACCTCCGTCGTGTACGCCCACCCGGACTACATCGCCACGCTCGACACCTCGACGCCCATCTCGGCGCACGTGCCCGTGGACTTCGAGCTCCACGGCTGTCCGATCGACCGCTATCAGCTGCTGGAGGTGATCATGGCAGCGCTGGCCGGCCGACGGGCCAGGATCCCCGGGCACAGCGTGTGCCAGGAGTGCAAGGGCCGGGGGACGGTGTGCATACTCGTCGCCAAGGGCACGCCGTGCCTGGGTCCGGTCACCCGTGCCGGCTGCGGAGCCCTTTGTCCGGCGGTAGACCGAGGTTGCTTCGGTTGCTTCGGCCCGGCCGACACCGCGAACACACAGTCTCTGACCGGCAAGTTGCTCGCGGGGGGCCTCGAGCCGGTCGACGCGTCGCGCCTGTACAGGACGTTCAATGCCAATGCGCCCGCCTTCCGCACAGAGAGTCTGGCCAATGACCCACAGAAGTAACGGCAGCCGCGACGTCCAGGTCGACGCCCTCGCGCGCGTCGAGGGTGAGGGTGCCCTCCACGTGGCGGTGCGCGACGGCATAGTGACCGACGTGGCGCTCAACATCTTCGAACCGCCGCGGTTCTTCGAGGCTCTGCTGCGCGGGCGCCGGCATACCGAGGCCCCTGACATCACGGCCCGTATCTGCGGCATCTGCCCCGTCGCCTACCAGATGAGCGCGTGTGCCGCGATGGAAGACGCCTGCGGGGTATCGGTGGACCCGGGCATCGAAGCGCTCCGGCGCCTGTTGTACTGCGGGGAGTACATCCAGAGCCATGCGCTGCACGTGTACCTGCTGCACGCGCCGGACTTCTTCAATTGCGAGGATGCCGTGCAGCTGGCAGGGCTCGACCAATCCGCCGTGGAACGAGGTCTCGCGCTGAAGCGCACGGGCAACCTATTGATGGAGGCGGTCGGCGGCCGTGCGGTCCATCCGGTGAACGTGAGGGTCGGCGGCTTCTACCGCGCCCCCGACCCGGCCGCCATTCGCGCGTTGGCGGAGCCTCTGCGCCGGGCGCGCGACGCGGCGCTCGTGACCGTCGAGTGGGTCGCTGGGTTCGATTTCCCCGACGTGGAGCGCGACTACGTTTTCGTGTCCCTTCGCCGCCCTGACTGCTATCCGCTCGAGTCGGGCCGGGTGGCATCCTCGGAGGGGCTCGATACCACACCGGCGGGGTTCGCCGAGATCGCGGTGGAGGAGCACGTGCAGCGCTCGAACGCCCTGCACGCGAAGCTCGGTGGCACACAGGAGTACCTCACGGGTCCCCTCGCGCGTTATGCGCTGAACTTTGACGTCCTGCCCGAGATCGCCCGCGAGGCTGCAGCGGCGGCGGGGCTCGGTCCCGTGTGCCGCAACCCGTTCCGCAGCATCGTGGTGCGAGCGGTGGAGACGGTGTTCGCCTGCGACGAGGCGTTGCGCCTGGTCGAGTCGTACGAGCCGCCAGAGCCGCCGGCTACCGAGGTCCCGGGCGTAGCGGGTGTGGGGACCGGTGCGACCGAGGCACCTCGCGGCCTCTTGCTGCATCGCTACGAGCTCGACGCAGAAGGGATCATCCGTTCCGCGCGCATCATGCCCCCCACTTCGCAGAACCAGCTCTCGATCGAGAGCGACGTGCGCCGCGTGGTCGAGAGCTCCCTGTCGCTCTCGGACGAGCAGCTGACATGGCGTTGCGAGCAGACCGTTCGCAACTACGACCCGTGCATCTCGTGCGCCACTCACTTCCTCGACGTCACGGTGGAGCGACACTCCTGACGGGTGTTCCCTCACGGAATCGAACAGCGAGACTCCCGTTCGCAGCAGACGCTTCGGCGACGCCACCTTTTGTGCCACCGGTCGTCGTGGTCGTGGGGATGGGGAGCGAATGGTGCTGTGACGACGGGGTCGGCTTGGCCGTAGCGAGGCGCGTCGCAGAGCTCGCAGAAGCTGGTGCACTCTCAAACTGTCGTGTAGTGGCTCCGTTGGCGGATCCTTTGGACCTGCTCGGACATTGGGACGGAGCCGATCTCGCCGTGGTGGTAGACGCCATGAGGTCAGGCCTGGCCCCCGGCACGATTTCGCGTATCGAGCTCGAGGATCGGGAGTCGATGTCGCCCGCCGAGAGTGGGAGCGGACATGGCTCGGGTCTTGGCAGATCCAGCACCCATGGGATCGGGCTCGTAGGTGTGCTGCGTCTCGCCCGGGCAGTACAGCAGGCCCCGGCTCGCACGGTCGTGCTCGGAGTCGAAGGTGAGGACTTTCACCAAGGTTCGGAGCTGAGTGCCGCTGTCGCGGCGGCCGTGGACAAAGCGGCGACCTCTGTGATGGAGTTGGTGAAGGAGGCCTTGGGGTGTGCATGAGCCGGTTCCACCGTGTGGTGGGCATCTCGGTGGACGCGCGCGTCACCGTGCGTGACCTCGACGGGCGCGAGCAGACGGTTTCGTTGATCGCGTACGAAGGTCCAACGCCGGAGATAGGCGACTGGCTCGTTGCCCACAGCGGCTTTGCGCTCGTCCCGGCCGATCCCGCGGAGGCGCATGCTGCCTTGTCCGAGCTGCAGGTGCTGGGTGGCGAGGAGAGGAGATGACGCTACGGGCCTCACGCGATCGTGCACGGGACAAAAGCCTTCAGCCTCCTTGTAAAGTAGGAGGGAGGCCGATCCCTCGATTCCTCGACCGAAGAACGGCTGCGATTTCGCAATGACAGAGATGATGCGCGTGACGCCAGGCCCGGTCGCCTTCGCCCGTTTCGCTTACCCGCCGAACGCGCTCGGGTACTGCGGACCAGCGGAGCCGGTCGCGTTGTTGGAGGCGACCGCCGATGGCACGGATCTCCGTCTCGTCTCTGCCCTGGCGGCACGTTTCGACGGGGCGTGGCCGTACCTGCAGCTCATCGCGTCATGCAACGGCATCGAGGATCCGCTCGACCCCCGGGTGGTCGACGCCTATTGGATCGGGAGCACGTTGCTCGAACGCGTCCCGCCCGCGGCGCTGGTCGCGCACCTCGACGCCCGCTTCGAGCGGTGTGCTGGTCGGGACTTTGCTCCCGTGGCGGAGGCTGCGCTCGCAGGCGGTGCTGCCCACCACGGTTTCCACGTCTTCGCGGTTTACCCGTGGCTGGGGTTGTTACGAGGCGGCATGGAGGGGACTCCGCTCATGGTGCTCGACCGCTGCCGAATCCGCTGGGCGAGGGTCTTATCTGTGGACGGTGACGCCGTCACGGTTCGCGATCGAGCTCTCGCGCTCGAAGGCCACATGCTCGTCGAGGGGCCCGAACGTGTCGAGCAGGTGCGCAGGAGCGTCGACGGGGTCGGCTTCGTCGAGGAGCTCACGCCCGGCGACACCGTGGCTCTGCACTGGGACTGGGTGTGCGAGAAGCTCGCCCCGGGGGCCCTGCGGCGCTTGCGAACCTGGACCGGGCGGATGCTGCGAGCCGTCAACGCGTTGCCCGCGCCCGGACCGGCCGTGGCCTGTGACACCCGCGGGGGCTGAAGAGCACCGCTAGCAGGCTCGCTCGCCTGTTCGCGCATGTCCTGACCGGAGGCAGAGCCGAGTCGAAACAACCTCTACCGGCCGCTGACCGGCGCGTTGTCAGGCCATGAGCTCCTCGGGGCTGAGCGTGTGCATCATCGCAGGCGCCTCGGCGGTCGGTTCCCCCCCCGAGCGGATCGACAAGAGCGCGATCAAGAAGGCCAGCAGCGCTAGGCCTGCGCCGACCCTGAAAGCTGCACCGTAACCAGTCGTTACGGCGATCGCGTTGCCGATGTGGTGCTGCCCCCGGCTGACAGCGGTCGCCACAGTCACCAGCAAGGCCAGTCCGAGCGACCCGCCGACCTGCTGCCCAGTGTTGAGCAGCGCGGAGGCGAGCCCCGCCTCTTCGCGACGCACACCCGCGACGGCGGTGAGCGTGAGCGGTACGAACGCCATCCCCATCGACAAAGCGACCAGAAGGGCAGGGCCGAGCACGCCCTCGGCGTAACCGCTGTGAACCGAGATCCGCGAGATCCACACCAGGGCTCCCGTCGTGATCAACGGTGCCACGGTCATCGGCAAGCGGGTGCCGATCCT
>JBELAS010000165.1:0-4267 GCA_049508615.1 Acidimicrobiales bacterium | reverse complement strand
TAGTGCCCGAGGTCCAGGTCGGTCTCGCCGCCGTCCTCGGTCACGAAGACCTCTCCGTGCTCGAACGGGTTCAACGTGCCCGGGTCCACATTGATGTACGGGTCGAGCTTGATCATCGTGACCCGCAGGCCGCGGCACTTGAGCAGACGGCCGAGAGAGGAGGCGGTGAGGCCCTTGCCGAGGGAGGAAGACACGCCTCCGGTGACGAAGACGTACTTTGTCACGCTCGGTACCACCTGGGCACCACTCTACCGTAGACCAACTAGTCGGCTATCGGCGGAACCCTCTTGCTACCAGCGGCGCTCGCCGACACGCGTCGTTCGGCGTTCGGCCTCATGCAGCGCCGGTGCCGGTGCCGGCATGCAGCAGCTCCTTCGCGTGACGCCGGGCAGTCGCCGAGCCCGGCCGGCCCGAGAGCATGCGCGCGAGCTCCACGACCCGGTCCTCGCCCTCCAGCTCCTTGACCCGCGCCACGGTCCGCCCGCCCGAGACCTCCTTCGTCACGCAGAGCTGGCGCGAGGCGAATGCAGCAACCTGGGCCAGATGTGTTACGACGAGCACCTGGTGAGCTCGGCCCACCTCGGCCAAGGCGGCACCCACCGCCGTGGCCGCCTCTCCCCCTATGCCGGCGTCGACCTCATCGAAGACCATCGTCGGTGGGGCGTCGCTGAGCACGAGGCGCAACGCGAGCATCGTCCGGGCGAGCTCGCCCCCCGAGGCCACCTTCGTAAGCGCCAACACCGGCTCGCCCGGGTTCGCCCCGAGACCGAACACCACCTCGTCACCTGGATCGTGCTCAGCGACCGCGACCTCGATCCGCGCTCGCGCCATGGCCAGGGCGCGAAGACGGTGTTCGACCGCCGCGGCCAGGAGCGGAGCCGAACGACGCCGGGCCGCCCCGACGGCTGCCTCGGCGGCCCCGAGCGCGGCCTCTGTCTGTGCGAGCTGCACGTTCAGAGCGCCGGCACGCTCTTCGGTCGACTCGAGGGCGTCGAGGCGCTCTCGCGCCCCGGCCGCGTAGGTGAGAACGCCGCCGGGTCCCTCCCCATATTTCCGGGACAGCTCGCGCAGCAGCTGCCGGCGCGCCTGTACCTGCGTCAGGCGCTCGGGATCGTCCTCCCAGGTGTCGATGACCCGTCGAAGCTCCGAGGCGAGGTCTGTCGCCTCCGCCTCGGCAGCGACGAGGCGCTCTGCCAGCGCACCAAGAGGTGCGCGGCCTTCGAGAGCTTTGCGTGCCTCGCCGAGCAGGTCCACCACTCCCCCACGCGCGCCGGCCCGGTCGGAGTCCAGAGCCCCGAGAGCGCCAGCTGCCGCTTCGCGGTGCGCGGTCGCCTCTGCGAGCCGCCCCTCTTCGGCTTCGAGCAGCTCGTCCTCCTGCGGGCCCGTGATGGCCGCGGACGTGATCTCCTCGAGCTGGTAGCGCAACAGGTCGGCTTCTCGTGCCCGGGCGCGCTCGTCACCTCCCAGCTCGCTTAGGGCGGCCAAGAGCTCGGCGCGCTGTGCGCGCGCAGTCATGACGGGCTCGAGGTCGATGCCGCCGAAGGCGTCGAGCGCGCGTCGTTGGGCGGCGGGGTCGAGAAGCGATTGATGGGCGTGCTGGCCGTCTACGTCGACAAGCTGCGTCGCGAGCTCGCTGAGCGCCGCCACCGGGGCCATGTGTCCGTCGACCCAGGCGCGCGACCTGCCGCCGGCCGGCACCGCCCGTGCGAGGACCACCTCCTGCTCACCGAGCACGAACCGGCCCTCGACGATCGCCTCGGTGGCGCCCGGCCGCACCAGCACCGGGTCCGCACGCCCACCCAGGAGCAGGTCCAGGGCTTCTACGAGAAGGGTCTTGCCCGCGCCGGTCTCCCCGCTGAGCGCGGTCATCCCCGGTCCGAGCTCCACACGGACCTCCTCGATCACACCGAGGTCCCGTACGAGCAGCTCTACCAGCATCGCCGGCTCTGCGACCCTCAGCGGTCGGCGAGACGGAACCGTGCCCGCAGGATGGCGTGGAAGTCCCGCGCGCCGAAGGTGACCAGTCGCGCCGGGGCCTCGCCTGCACGGCACACCACGGCGTCACCGGGTTCCAGGTTCGTGATGGACCGGCCGTCCAGCACCACTTGCGCGCGCCGGGGCTCGGCGAGCTCCAGGCGCAGCCATTCGTCGGGGGCGAGGACGAGCGACCGGTCGAACAACATGTGTGGGGAGATCGGGGTGACCACTATGGCACGTAGTTGTGGACTCACGATCGGGCCGCGAAGCGACAGGTTGTAAGCGGTGGAGCCTGTCGGGGTCGCCACGAGCAACCCGTCCGCCGCGTATGTGACCAAGGGCTTTCCGGCAACAGCGGCGACGACCCGGATGGTGTGCCCCGGCACCGTCTTCTCGACGACCGCCTCGTTCACGACGATGTAAGACGACTCTTCCTCGCCTGTGGCCGCGCTCGTCTTCGAGCGTTCCAGGCGCACGTGGAGCGTCATGCGTTCCTCGATCCGGTAGTCCCCGGCGATGAAACGTTCCAAGGCCGTCTCGAGCGCGGCCGGGTCCACCTCGGTGAGATAGCCGAGGTGTCCGAGGTTCACCCCCAGCACCGGCACACCACGCGAGACCGTGGCGGCCACAGTCCGCAGCATCGTCCCGTCGCCGCCGAGGCTCACGGCCAGGTCGACGGGTACACCGTCGAGCACGCCAGGAGCGTCTTGGGGTGGCCCGACCACCGCCCTCTCCGCCTCCTCGTGGGTATGGTCGACGTCGCTCACGATGCTCTCGATCGTGTGGCCACGCGAAAGCAACCACTCACTCGCGCGCGCGGCGATCTCGGCGGCCTGAGGGCGACCCGGATGCACCACGAACGCTACGGCGACCATCGACCGCTACCCGTCCTCGCGAAGCGTCTCACCTGCTTCGCCCGCATGTGATTCCGAGCGAGACGGAGAGGAGGCGACAGAAGACGACGAGCCGGTGCGCCCCATGTCCGGCGAGCCGGCGATGGCCGCGTCGAGAACACCCGAAGCCACCGCGTGGTCGCCCGGAGCCGCCCCGACCAGCACCCGCGCATGTAGGAAGTACTCGGCGTTGCCCGCGGGACCCAGGAGAGGCGATGCCATGGCTCCCATGATGCTCGCTCCGGACGAGACCAGCGCGCAGGCCACCCGCTCGAGCGCTTCGCGCCGCTCGGCAGGGTCCTTCACGACCCCACGACCGCGGCTCGCCACCACCTTCCCCACCTCGAATTGCGGCTTCACCAGCAGCACGAGGTCCGCCTGCGGCGCTGGCAGCTCCCGGACGAGTACCTCGGCGACGGTGGTGAGCGAGATGAACGACAGGTCGGCCACGACGAGGTCGAAGCGGACGTTGCCCGTCCCGGCCAGAGAGAGATATCGCAGGTTCGTGCGCTCGAGCGTCCTCACCCTCGGGTCGTCACGCAGGCTGGAATGGAGCATTCCGCGTGCGACGTCGACTGCGACCACCTGAGCGGCACCACGCCGGAGGAGACAGTCGGTGAACCCGCCGGTGGACGCCCCCGCGTCGAGACAGCGCTTGCCTTCGACCGCGATCGCGAAGCCTTCCAGCGCCGCATCGAGCTTGTCCCCACCTCGGGACACGAAGCGACGCACCGTCGAGTCGACGACGATCGGGTCGGCCTCTGTCACCATCCGAGCGGGTGTGTCTGCGACCGCACCGCGCACGAGCACCAGGCCACGGTCGATGAGCTCCACGGCCTGATGCCGGGAAGGGGCGAGACCACGCTGCACGAGCGCGACGTCGAGCCGCCGGCGGACTCCGGAGCTTCTCAGGCGCGAGCCTTGCGCGTCGATGCCGCTCTCTTCGCTGTGGCCTTCTTCGCTGGTGCTCTCTTCACGGGCGCTTTCTTCTTTACGGGCGCCTTCCTTGCCGCAGCCTTCTTCTTCGCGGGAGCCTTCTTCTTCGCCGCGGCCTTCCTTGCGGGTGCCTTCCTTGCGGCAGCCCTGGATGTCGAAGGACGTTGGGACGCCTTTCGCGCTGCCGCCTGGCCGCGGCCCAAGATGCGCGCCACCCGCCGTGCCAGCTCCTCGAGGTTCGTGACCCCGACGTCCGACAACTGCGACCTCACCT
Source organism: Acidimicrobiales bacterium (assembly GCA_049508615.1). GTDB lineage: Bacteria > Actinomycetota > Acidimicrobiia > Acidimicrobiales > UBA8190 > Bog-564. The sequence goes on along the minus strand of JBELAS010000165.1, from coordinate 187 downwards.
CGCCCCGCACGGCCGAGATGAACGCCTCGGATCGCTCGCGGCTGGCCGACACGAGGTCCTCTACCCACTCCTGGGCCCGGGAGTGCTCCACCTCCCCCGTCTGGATCAGCTCGCGCACCAGCTCCTCAGCGCGCGTACGGGTGATCTGGCTCAGCGCGAGGCCGGCTTCGAGATAACGCTTGAGTAC
>JBELAS010000164.1:0-4271 GCA_049508615.1 Acidimicrobiales bacterium | reverse complement strand
CCTCGGTCAACCGTTCGCGCACCACTCGGCCGCCTGTGTCGATGTACTCGTGGGTTGCGCCTACGTAGTGCCAGTGACGGTGGCCGCTCACCAGGTACGGCATTGCATACCCAACGGTCGAGCCGACCACGTCGACAAGCCAGGCGTCGGCCCTTCGACCAACGGGCAACAGATCGTGCAGGTTGCCGTCGACCTCGAGCTCGATATCGGCGTCTAGGAGGAGCAGCCAGTCGGCGGACTCCTCGTAGGCCAGTTCCATGAGCTCGGTGCGGTTGTGGCCGAAATCGACCCATGGCCGGTGCTCGAGCCGCCCGGGCACGCCGGCCAGGATGGCTTCGATCCGCTCACACGTGTCGTCGTCGGACCCAGTGTCGACGATGACCCACGAGTCGAAGTTACCGAGCGCGGCACGCAGGCAGCGCTCGATGACGGCTGACTCGTTCTTCACGATCATTGCCAGGCAGATGGTTGGCCGCCGCGATGTCGCGGAGAACACGGCCATGGCTTAGCGACCTCCTGACGAAGCGGACGACACCGCCATGGCGTAGAAGGTCACTGTGACCCCCGAAGTCCCGAGCCCTTGGCCGTTGATCCCGAACTGCACGGACGACACAGTCGGGGGTGCGAACGCGGCGGCGTAGCCAAGGGTCGACGCCGGCGTCATCATGTGCAGGCTCGCGGCCGTGCCGGTGACGAAGCGGTACTGGGCCGTGCCATCCACCGTCACCTGGACCGCCGGTGGCTTGAAGAACTCGTCGGTCACGTGCCACCACAGCGACAAGGGCAGGTGCACGCTGGCGACCACGGTCTCCCCCGGGCCGACCGCCGGCACCGGGACGATCTGGCCAAGGCCGGCCGAGACCGTCGCCAGGCGGTGCAGCGGGCCGCAACGGTTGGCAGTCCGCTCAAGTAGCTGCCATCCGCCCTCGGCGAGGACTTGACGGTAGTGGCACGTCATGGCCACCTGGGTGGATGGCGGCTCGAACCACGGATCCCGGCTGGCGAAGACCTCGGGGGGTTCTCGCAGGATGTACCGGGGAGCCGCGGGCGACCGGACGAAGCGCGCGTCGAGATCGTCGAGATACGTGGTGTAGGTGCTGTAACCCTGCAAACCCGGGAGCGGGTCGAATCGCATCTGTGGGTAGGCCCACACCGCCGTCTGCTCGGCAGGGTCCACGTCCACCGTCTGTCCGGCCGTCCGGGCCAGGATCGAGTTCGGAATGAGATAAGTCCCCTGCAACCCGGCACGAGCCACGGCAGTAACGCCTGCGCGCCGCCCCGGTGAGAGCTGGGTGACCAGCTCGCCGGTGAAGTTGTGCGCAGCGGTCCATGGCCGCGCGACGAGCGAAGGAACCGACCCGGCTACGACGCACGCCACGCCCGTAGCGGCAAGGACCCCGCCCAACGACCAGAGCCACCGCCTCGATGAGGGCACGAAAGCTGCCACGAGCAGCGGGACGGCAGCGAAGAACACTGGGTCGTGGTAGGCGTCGTGGCGGACGAACCCCTCCTCGAACAACAACCACGTTACAACCAGTGTCGCGATGACAGTACCTACCTGCGCCCGGCGCCCGAGTCGGCGGCAGTGCGCCGCGGTGAAACCTCCAAGGAGCAAAATCACGGCCAAAGCCCACCAGTAGGTCCACACGCGCGACGCGTCCTCGACCGAGACAGCTGCGCTGTAGCCGCTGATGATGTTCTCGGTGCTCCTCGCAAATGCAATCAGGTTCGAAATGCCGTTGCCCGTGGCGAACCAGCCGATCGCGAAGGTGACTACGGCCCCTACCGACGCCAACCCGAGCGCCCGGCGCCGGCCGTGTACGAGACAGGCGATCGTGATAGCTACTGCGATGGCGACTCCGATGCCCAGGCTCATCTTCACGAGGAAGAAGAACGCAGCCCAGGCGCCCAGACCGAGCCAGACCCAGGTCGGGATCTCCTCGTCGGCCGGGCACGCCAAGATGTAGATGCAGGCCACGAAAGCCAGGGGAAGCGACTTCTCCGGTCCACCGGTGTAGAGGGTCGACACCACGTCGATGGCGATGGCCCCTGCCAGGTAGGCCACCACCACGGCCAGCACCAGCGGCGCGGTCCGCCGCAGCGCCCAGACCAGCGTCGCGAACACCGCAGTGGACATGGCCACGAGGTACAGCCATGCCAGGAACGACACGATCGGCACGTAGATCGGCCACACCGACAGAAAGCCCAGCGGACCGTAGGCGAAGGCCACATGCGTGCCGTATTGGAGACGCTCGGCGGCCCCTATCTGCAGCGATGCCGACCAGGACGGGTCGAATCCCGACGTTGGCTGCAGGTCGAAGAAACCGTAGGGCCACGCCAGGATCGTGAGCACGAACCCGAGGAAGACGCTCGATTTGGCGACGCTCGTGACCCGTCGCCACCACGGTGACGCAGACCCCCAAATGCCCCGCGAACGTGCGAAAGAGTGCTGTGCCAGATGCTTTCCCCTCCGCTGAGCGTGCTCACGATTCCGCGCGATCACCTCATCTGACGGGCCCGACAAACCGGTCACTGGGCGCACCAACCGGCGCCGGGTATCCGCCAGATGAGGACCCCGTTCGTGTCCGAGCTCGGCGCACCAAGTGCATGTGTGAAGTACGTCAGCACCTCCGGCGCCCCGGGGCCCGCACCCCAGTAGACCACTGCCCCGACCAGGTTCAAGTTCAGATACGCGCACAGGTCAGCGGAGGTCGCGGCATCGGGGGGGATGATCGGATAAGGGACCCCGACACCGCCCTGGTTCTGTACGAGGAACTCCTGAACGGATGCCGGCGCGGTGAGCTTCGGAACGTTCTCTCCTGTGCCCTGCCCCTGCACGGTCACGTACCCGCCGAGGATGCGAAATCGCATGCCGCCGACGGCCTGCCAGAGCATGGTCTCGGACCACCAGCGGATCGGGTAGGGATAGGTGAGCACCGTCGCACCCGGTGGGATGGTGCGAAGCGCCGTTTGCACCGAGGGTGGCCAGTCCGGCGCGGCGGTGGCGAACGGGACGACGGGTGCCATCGCCAGCAGCGACACCGCACCGGTGACGAGCACCCCGGCCCCTACGCGACGCCGCCAGCGAGACCCGTGCGACGCGACCCATCCCCACGTACGTTCGACCCCGACTGCCACGATGATGCAGGCGAACAACACCACCATCAGGGCGAAGCGAGCCGGCACGGTGCTGTCGAGCACGGGCAAGTGCGCGAACACGGCTTCGGGCAACGGGATGGCCGTAGTGTGCCCGGTTACCGACAGCCGCGAACCGAGCGACAACACGAACGCGACGAGCGCGGCGCCGCCCGCCCAACGGATGATCGCCTCTCGCCGCCAGGCAATGCCGACACCGATGACGAGCCCGACAAAAGGCAACCCGAGATACCCGCTACCCTCCGAAGCGCTACCAGCCGCGAACTTGGCTGCCAGCGACGCAAGCCCCGACGGAGCGATCAGCTGCTGCGACGTTGGCACGACCGGGCTGAGGAGATCTCCGCTCAGTGGCTGCAGGGCCGCTGTCGGTTGCACGGGCCCATGCACGTGGCCGTTGGCGAGGAGCATCCACCACAACAGGTCGCCGGCAATCACGATGAAGACGGTGACACCGACTGCGGCGCCTCTCAGCGCGTGACCGGCCCAGGAGCGCCACCGCTCCTTGCGTACGACCACCATGGCAATAGCACCGGTCAAGAGAAGGACGATGACGAGGTCGCTGAGTACTTCCGGCGCGATGAGTGCTTGCGCTCCCGCCGCGGCTCCGAGCAGGAGCCCCATGCGCGCCGGACGCCTGTGCTGGACCACGAGAAGCTCGTAGGCACACCAGACGATTAACGGTACCAATGGAGTGAATGTCTGATGGAGGTGGGCGCCGCCCTGACCCTGGGAAACCATGTAAGGGGAGAACCCATAGATCAGGCCGCCGACGAAGGCGATGGGCCAGCGCGTGCACCACTGGCGCAGGACCAGGAACATTGAACCGGCCGAAGCCGCGAAGGCCAGACGCAGAAGCAGGTTGAACGACGCCACAGGACCTAGCGTCACGGTGATCGGGGCGCCGATCAGGCCGAGCAGGGGAACCGACGCGTTGTTGGCGAGATCGACTCCATTCGGCGTGTTCACGAGGTTGCTGTGGAACAACGGCAGCCCGTGGCCCAGCGCGTACGGCACCCAGGCCAGATACCATACGGTCTGCGCCGGGTCGCCGAAACCGCCATCCGGTAGCCGCGAGGTGTCGACCGGGCTCGCCGGCCAGAACAGCAGCACGGCAA
>JBELAS010000163.1:0-4293 GCA_049508615.1 Acidimicrobiales bacterium | reverse complement strand
AAGAGGCAAGGCCGTCGAGCACTCGGCAGGAGGCCGAGGGTTGCCCCTGGAAGCAGGATCTTCGAACGGCGCACCCCTGAGCCGATTACGAGCACGTCTGTCTCGTTCACTCGCTGATCCACGAGAAGGGCCAATCGACCGGCAACCCGATAGGGGTGATCCCCCGTACTCATACCGGTCAACTCGATGGCGCGTTCCGTCGCCGGGAACGACGCCTTTCGAACGTCGAGAGAGCGTCGTACCACGCCGTCTACGTCGGCACGGGTCATCGCCAGCACCACCCATGCAGCAAGTCGCTCGACACCTTCGCGCTCGACGCCGACGAGGATGCAGTTCGCGACGAACCGCGGACCACGGCGCAGAGAGTGTGGTTCAGCCAGTCTTTTACAGCAGCGGCCCAACGTCGCTGCCAGCCGACCTCAGCATTCACGATGCTGAGTGCGAACGCCCGCGAATTCGGGCAAATTCTTGGACAAGAACTCCGGCAAATCTCCGCGAGGGATGGTGAGCGTTGAGAATGCTTCCGCAGGTCAAGGCATATATCGGCGAACGGCTGTGCCGAGAAACGGCCTAGATCAGACTGAAAGCACTGAGGGTGTGGTTCAAATCCAGCCAGCCCCACTCAAAAGCGCAGTCAGGCGGGGAATGAGTAGGAGCACGTTCGGCTCGTCGTCGCTTCGCCGATTCTCGCCATCACCGAACCCCCCCAGGGCGGGAAAGCCAGGGCGGGAAAGACAACCATGGCGCGAGTCCTCGCTGGCCACCCAACTGCCGGGCTGGGCTATCGTAAAACAGGCCATTCGGAACCGGTATCCAATGGGCGGGACCGGTCCCGGTTCGCTGCGCACTGAGCGGCGACCCCCGTCGCCTTTCAGGCGCAGCGATCTGTCTCGGGCGATGAGCACGGGAAGACCACAAAGAGGAGCGAGTGACATGGACAGCGAGGCTTTCGAACAGATCCGGTCTGTGGTTAGAGATTTCGTGCGCAACAGCGTGGTCCCGGCCGAAAACGACATCGATGAGAACGACGTGATCCCGTCTGGGATCCGCGACGCTGCAAAGAGGATGGGCCTTTTTGGCTTCGCTATTCCCGAGGCCTACGGCGGCTTGGGTTTGTCGATGGAGGAGGAGAGCCGGATCGTTATCGAGCTCGGTTACACCACACCGGCGCTGCGATCGATGTTCGGCACCAACAACGGCATAGCCGGGCACGTGCTGATGGAGGGCGGCACAGAGGACCAGAAAGAGGAGTGGTTGCCGAAGATCGCTTCCGGCGAAGTCGTCGCGTCCTTCGCCCTTTCCGAAGCGGACGCGGGATCGGACCCCTCCGCTATGACCACTACTGGACGCCGCGACGGTGATCAGTGGGTGCTGAACGGCGCCAAGCGCTACATCACCAACGCGCCAGTCGCTGACGTCTTCATGGTCTTTGCTCGAACTGACCCTGATACCAAGGCGACCCGGGGTATCTCGACGTTTCTGGTCCCGCGGGACACGCCGGGACTGTCGGTCGGACCGCGTGACCACAAGATGGGGCAGTTCGGAGCCTGGACCGCCGATGTCTATCTCGACGACGTCCGAGTGCCCGCTGATTCGCTGGTGGGAACCGAGGCGGGAGAGAACACGGGCTGGGCCACTGCTATGCAGTGCCTGGCTCACGGGAGGATCCACATTGCCGCTTTGTGCGTCGGCATGGCGGAGCGTCTGGTCGACGAGTCGGTGAACTACGCACGTAACCGGAAGCAGTCGGGCCGACCGATCGCCACCTTCCAGCTGATCCAGGGCCTCATCGCCGATTCGGTAACCGAATTCTATGCCGGGCGAAGCCTGGTGCTCGAGTCCGCGCGAGCGTTCGACGTAGGCTCGGACCGCAAGGTCGGACCGTCGACGGCTAAGTATTTCTGCAGCGAGATGGTGGGTCGGGTCGCCGACCGAGCCGTGCAGATCCACGGGGGTACCGGCTATATGCGGGGGATAGCGGTCGAGCGCTTCTTCCGCGATGCTCGTCTGTTCCGGATCTACGAGGGGACCAGCCAGATCCAACAGGTCATTATCGCCCGCCACGCGATCGGTGCGGCAGCCGACGGCTGACGTGCAGCAACCCGGCGCGAGGTCTTGGGCTGCCCGAAATTCTTCTGGCAGCCCGGAAAGAGATGACACCGTGCTCGAAGCTTGGTTCGGGCGACAGCCTCGTAACGTCCCCTCTGCTTCAAGATCTACATAATGGCGGCTTGACACTGCCGAGACCGTTCAGATCCGCGCTCCGGGTGGGGGATCGCTGTCGCATCTCACTCACCGCGGAGCTCGCCCAGAATGTGTTCACGTGTCAACTCGTGCTTGTGCTATTCCTCCACCAGATCGCCGTGTGACAGGTACTGCCCGCAAATGGACCATCATGGTCCTATGGACGTGGCCGCCATCCGCAACGTGGCCCTTGTGGCTCACGTGGACCATGGCAAGACCACGTTGGTCGACTCGATCCTGCGTCAGACCGGCGTGTTCGGCACGCGGTCAGTCGTGGATAGAGTCCTCGACTCGACTGACCAGGAACGTGAGCGCGGCATCACGATTCTGGCCAAGGCCGCGTCGGTGCACTGGCGGGGGGTGAAGATCAACCTCGTCGACACGCCCGGGCACGCTGACTTCGGCGGAGAGGTCGAGCGAGCGCTGGCAATGGTGGACGGGGTCCTTCTTCTTGTCGACGCAGCGGAGGGTCCGCTGCCCCAGACCCGCTACGTGTTGTCCAAAGCGGTGGCCGCCGATCTTCCCGCTGTCGTGGTCCTGAACAAGGTGGACCGTTCCGACGCACGCCCTGGCGAAGTTCTCGACGAGATCTACCAACTGTTCCTTGACCTGGAGGTGCCCGACCACCACATCGACTTCCCGGTGATCTCAGCCATGGCCAGGGAGGGTAGATCAGGGGAGGGAGTTGGTATGCCAGCGGTCGACTCCGACCTGGCTCCGCTACTCGACGCCGTGCTGAGGACCATCCCGGCGCCGATAGGTGATCCCGATGGGCCACTCCAAGCCCTGGTTACCAACCTCGATGCATCGGAGTACCTGGGCCGTCTCGCCATTGGGCGTGTGGTTCGGGGAGTGCTTCGCTCGGATCGGGCTGTGACGCTGGTTCACGCCGAGGGTACCGGTATTGCTCGGCGGCCGACTCAACTGCTCGCCATCGACGGCCTGGGTCGAGCGAGCGCAAAGGCTTTGGTGGCCGGTGACCTCTTTGTCCTCGCCGGCTTTCCGGAGGTTCAAATCGGCGACACGCTGGCAGATCCCGAGGATCCGAACCCACTGCCACGTCTCAAAGTGGACGAGCCTGTGTTGCGCATGACCTTCGGGGTGAATACGTCACCCTTTGCCGGCAAGGAGGGGCGGTACCTGACGTCCCGACACTTGCGTGACCGACTCACATTCGAGGTCCTGGGCAACGTGTCAATCACGGTAGAGGACACCGGGTCGCCCGACGTCCTGCAGGTGTCCGGTCGTGGTGAACTGCAGCTTGCGGTTCTGATCGAATCGATGCGGCGCGAAAGCTATGAGCTCGAGGTCAGCCGGCCAGAGGTTCTCACCCGCGAAATCGGCAAGACCCGATACGAACCGGTGGAGGAAGGCGTGGTCGACGTGCCCGACGAACACGTTGGAACGATCTCCCAGGCGCTGGCTCCCCGCAAGGGCCTGGTATTGGACGTGCGTGCTGGCGACGCGGGCCGCAGCATCGTGCACTTCGAGGCCCCGGCACGGGCGCTGCTCGGTTTCCGTTCGCAAGTTCTCACGGCTACGCGCGGCACAGCGCTTCTCCACACGCGTCATCGCGGATGGGCGCCGTGGGTGGGAGAGCTTCCACAACGGCGCGGGGGAGCCATAATGGCCGACCGCCAGGGTGTCGCGACAGGTTACGCCCTCGACAAACTCCAGCCGCGCGGCGATCTGTTCATTGGGCCAGGTGAGGCCGTTTACGAGGGCATGGTCGTGGGTGAGAGCGCGCGAGCCGGTGACATGGTCGTGAACGTGACGCGGGAAAAACAGAAGTCGAACATCCGAACCCATGCCTCGGACAGGACGATCAAGCTCGTTCCACCACGCTCTTTGACGATCGAATCGGCGATAGAGCTGATCGGTGACGACGAGCTGGTGGAGATCACGCCGTCGTCGATCCGCGCGCGCAAGCGCTTGCTGCGCGAGTCCGACCGTCGTCGTTGCGCAACAGGAACAATCTCCGGCTTGTCGGTCTGAATACGTGGATTGAAGCGATGAGCACCACGGGGTGAGGAACTGGAAGCCCGGATC
>JBELAS010000162.1:0-4331 GCA_049508615.1 Acidimicrobiales bacterium | reverse complement strand
TCTCGATGTGGGTGTAGCCCAGCGAGGCGGCGATGGTGTTCGTCCGAGTGTCGTAGTGGCCGTAAGGAGGCCGCAGCCAGGGGCGGGCCGTGGTGCCGAAGGTGTCCTCGATCCAGACCTCGTTGCGCTGGATCTCGTCGGTGATCCCCTGCTCGGAGAGCTGTGTCAAGTCGAGATGGCTGAAGGTGTGGTTGGCGATCTGGACCTGGCCTGTGGAGACCAGTTCGCGCAGCGCCGCGGCTTGCGAGGACCAGATCGGCCCCAGATACCCGTTGGGATTGAACGTCAGGTGCGTGCCAGAGGCCTGGGCGAAGCTCACGTAGGCGCTTACGCATCTCGGCGAGAGGCCGTCGTCGATAGTCCAGGCGATTTGGCGCGATCCGAGCGCCCCGTGCGAGAACACCTGCGGGTTCCCAGGGTGCGGCTGGGGAATCTGGCCGAGCTGGACCACCGTAGAGGGTGTAGGGACGGTCGTGGTGGGCGAGGTGCGTGGTGTCTTGGCAGAGGTGACGCCGTGGGGCGCATGGCGCCCAGCGCCACAACCGAATAACAGAGCCCCCAACCCGGCGGGTAGAAGCCCGAGCACGGCGCGCCGGGGCACTTTGATGCCGAGAGCGCCGAGCGTGGCTCCCGGGGGGTGCTCGTCTCCCGTGGCGTACGAGGCGTCCGTGCTCGTCGCATCGGGGTCAGCCACGGCCACAGCACAGCACGCCGGCGTCGTCCGCACCAGAGCCTTTCGGCGAGGTTCTGGACGTCCACCGGCCAGATCAGTCGATATGGGCAAGACGAGTCGTAGCGACTGCCCCTTCGCTATGGTCGGGTCGGAGTCGCTTCGACCGTCGGGCTCGACTTGCCAAATCGGTCCACTACCCTTTGGAGGACGACAGTCTTGGTGCCGACCATTTTCCGCGCGAGGCATACGGGAAATATCGGCGCGATATAGGCTGAAATTGCCAGGAGAGGTGCGAGAGCGGCCGAATCGGACTCACTGCTAATGAGTTGACCTGGGAAACTGGGTCCGAGGGTTCAAATCCCTCCCTCTCCGCTCATGATTCCCTGTCGCCACGCGACGGGGTCCCTAACTTTGTGCGCGTCCTCTGCGAGTAGGACGGTGCGCCCCATGCCTCGACGAGTCGTGCCCGACGACCCTTGTGACCCAGATGGTGGCCGTGGGCTCGTGATCAATCGTGACCTGAAGGCCGTGGCGGGTGAGTTCGTTCGACAGGCTTTAGATTGTTCTGGTGGCCGAGCGTTACTGGTTCGAAACGCTGGGGTGTCCGAAGAACCAGGTCGACTCCGAGAAGCTGGCCGGCACCCTCCTCGCTGGCGGATACCGGCCGGCGGGCTCGCTCGCAGAGGCCGACCTGGTGGTGGTGAACACCTGTGCCTTCATCGAAGCCGCCCGCCAGGAGTCGGTCGACGTGATCCTCGAACTCGCCGAGACGCGGCGCGAGGGAGCCCGGCTGGTGGTGACCGGCTGCCTAGCCGAGCGCCACGGGGCCGAGCTCGCCCGGTCCATGCCAGAGGTGGACCTGGTGGTCGGGCTCGGGGTGCCCGTCGCGCTCAAGCGGCGACCGGCCGGACGCGCGCTACGCGGCAGCGTCGCGGGCGTGACCAAAGTGAGAACGCGTGCGAGTGGCACCGAGGGCGTGAGCACGCTCAGTACCGAGGGCGCGATCAACGTTGGCACCTCCGCCGACGACGACGCGCATGACGAGGTTATCCATAGCTTCGACCTTCTGAACCTGCCCAGGCCACCGGTTAGGGCCCCGTGGGCGTACGTGAAGGTGGGAGAGGGATGCGATAGGCATTGCGGCTTCTGCGCCATTCCTCAGTTCCGCGGCCGCCAGCGGTCGCGTTCTGCCGAAGCCATCCTAAGGGAGGTCGAGGCTCTCGGGGATGACGTGCGCGAAGTCGTCCTCGTCGCTCAGGACCTGTCGTCGTGGGGGCTCGATCGCAGCGCTCCAGGGCCCGCCCGGCGCGCCCGTTACACCCCCAGACCGATCATCGGACTGCTGCACGAGGTTCGCGAGCGGGTCGAACGGGTGCGCCTTCTGTACCTGTACCCTTCCTCCCTCGACGACGCGCTGGTCGAAGCGATCGTCTCGACGGGAGTTGCGTATTTCGACCTGTCGTTGCAACACGTGTCGCGACCGCTGCTGAGGCGCATGCGGCGTTGGGGGGACGGCGAGAGATTCCGCGATCAGCTCGCGGTCATCCGTGCGATCGCTCCGGATGCAGCGCTGCGTTCCTCGTTCATCGTGGGCTACCCGGGAGAGACCGAAGAAGACCACGACCGGTTGCTCGAGTTCTTGGAAGAGGCACAACTGGACTGGGCCGGTTTCTTCACGTTCTCGGAGGAGGCGGGTACCTACGCGGCCGGGCTCCTTGAGAAGGTTCCGACAGCGCTGGCGTTGGAACGCCTGCGCGAGTGCTCGGAGACTCAGGACGCCATCACCGCGGCCAAGCGCGCGACTCTCGTCTGCGAGCGAGTGAGCGTCCTCGTCGACGAGCCCGGAACGGGGCGCTCGCACAGGGAGGCGCCGGAGATCGACGGCGTCGTCCACGTCCCGAGAGATCTGCAGGTCGGCGTGATCGAGGAGTTGTTGGTCACCGGAGCGGCAGGTCCCGACCTGTGGGCCGAGCAGGTTCCCGTCCCATGCGTGGCAGGGGGAGCCGGGTGACCGAGCCTGGGCGCGAACCGGCCGCGGAGTCTGGGCGCGAGCCGACCGCGGGGTCTGGGAGTGAGCCGATACGCGATCACCTGCGGGAGCAACTTCGTGAGCGCCTGAGGCCGTCGAGGTTCGGCCCGTCTGCACTGGCGACGCCGGCCAACGCGATCACGTTCACTCGCCTCTTGGCCACCCCGGTGCTCGTGGTGCTGGTGGCAGTGGGGGGAACCGGCTGGGCACCGTTCGTCGTCGCCCTCGCAATTGGTGCGACCGACACTGTGGACGGGTGGATCGCCCGGCGCCAGGGGGCCACACGCTCGGGCGCGTTCTTGGACCCACTGGCGGACAAGGTGGTGGTGCTGGGCGTCTTGTTCGCCCTGGCGGCCAGGAGCGAGGTCGCGTGGTGGCCGGTGGGCCTGATCGCCGTTCGAGAGGTGGCGATGAGCGTCTACCGCTCCCTCGTGGGACGCCGCGGGGTGTCGATCCCCGCCCGCCCGTCGGCCAAGATGAAGACGCTCGTCCAGGGACTCGCTATCCTCCTCGCCCTCACCCCACCGCTCGTACCGCAGCGCACCGCGATCGGAGTGGCGTTGTGGGTGGCGGTGGCGTTCACACTCGTGACGGGCGCGCAGTACCTGGTTGACGGCCGTAGGGCGGCTCGCTCGGTCGTTCCCGTCGTCGCTGAACCTGGCGCAGCCATTGCAGGCACAGGCAAGCTGACTCCAACCGGTGGTTCGCCAACCGGTGGGACTCCAGCCGGTGGGACTCCAGCCGGTGGGACTCCAGCCGGTGGGACTCCAGCCGGTGGTTCGCCCGTCTTGCCTTACGAGAACTTGGCGATGCGGCACGGTCGGCGATGAGGATCGACGTCCTGGCTGTCGGCACAGAGCTGCTTCTGGGTCAGATCGCCGATACGAACTCGGCGTGGCTGGGTGAGCAGCTTGCTGCGGCCGGTGTCGACTCACACTTCCACCAGGCGGTGGGAGACAACCAGGCGCGCATCGTGCTCGCGCTTCGCACCGCTCTTGCCCGAAGCGACGGGGTCATCGTGTGCGGAGGTCTTGGGCCCACCCATGACGACATCACACGTGATGCGATTGCCGAGGTGATGGATGTCCAGCTCGTTCGGGACCCGGCCATCGTGGAGAACATCCGCCGCCTCTTCGAGTCGCGCGGCCGAACGATGTCGGAGAACAACACCCGCCAGGCCGATGTGCCTCAAGGTGCCACCACGATCCCTCCGGCGGGCACCGCGCCGGGGCTCATCTGTGCAGTGGGCCAAAAGGTCATCTACGCGTTGCCTGGTGTTCCCTACGAGATGGCCGAGATGTTCGTCGGCGCGGTCCTTCCCGACTTGCGCAGGCGGCTCGACGACCAGGGCGCGGGCGGCACCATAGCCAGCCGTGTGCTGCGTACCTGGGGTTTGAGCGAGTCCGCTCTTGCCGAGTTGCTGGCGCCACACGTCGAAGCTCTCGACGCAGGACCAGGCAATACCACCATTGCCTTCCTGGCGAGCGGGATGGAGGGCATAAAGGTGCGGATCACGGCCAAGGCCTCTGACACCACCACGGCCGCCGCGATACTCGCCGAGGAGGAGGCGCTCGTGCGCGAGGTGACGGGCGACGCGGTGTTCGGTGTGGACGCCGAGACAATGGAGTC
>JBELAS010000161.1:0-4346 GCA_049508615.1 Acidimicrobiales bacterium | reverse complement strand
AATCGGTCTGGCCCGTTCACCGCAGGCGCATGTGGATCTCGTGCACATGGACGGCATCACCCGGTGGCGGCCCGTCATCGACCGGTTGGGCACAGTGGACCTGTCTGTTCCCCCCGAGAACCAGCCGTTCCCCCTTGCCGGTGCCCGCCTGTTCTCGGGGTATGCCGGATGGACGACCGGCCAGCTGGAAGAGGAAATCGGCGAAGGGGCCTGGTACGTCGTCGACGGCATGGAAGACGATTTGCTCTGTGCCAAGCCTGATCGGTTGTGGCACGACGTGCTTCGGCGACAGCGAGGAGAGCTGACCATGCTCGCGGCATATCCCCCGCACCCTTCGGTCAACTGATGTTGGAAGATGCCACCCGTCTCTGAGCCCGAGATTCGGCGCGCAAGTGCCGCGGACGTCTCGAACCTCGTGGAAGTGCTGGCGCGCGCGTTCGACGACGACCCGGTGCCGAACTTCTTGTTCCGTAGCGAGCAACGCCGACGTCGCGGGCTGAGGCGGTTCTTCTCGATCCAGTTACGTCACATGTATCTGGGTGACGGCGAGGTGTGGACGACGACCGACACGGCCGGGGCCGCTCTATGGGCACCGCCGAGCAAGCCCCGTCCTGGTCGGAACGACCTGCTGAACCTCGTGCCGGTGCTCCCTGACCTGGCGGGTCTCGGGCGTCAGGTGGGAGCTGCTATACGCCTGTTTCAGTCGGTCGACCGAGCCCGTCCGCGCCAGGAGCACTGGTACCTGGCCACGTTGGGCACGGACCCCGACCACCAGGGACGAGGTGTGGGTTCCGCTCTTCTTCGCAGCGTCCTCGGACGTGCCGACTTGGAAGGTCTGCCCGCGTACCTGGAATCTTCCAAGGAACGCAACCTCGCGTTCTACGGGCGACACGGGTTCGAGGTGACCGGAGAGATACACACGCCCGGGGGTGGTCCGACTCTCTGGCTCATGTGGCGCGAGCACCGTCCCGTCACCTGCTGAAGGATCCGGCCTTTCATCCGTTCGGCATCTCCACCGAACGCAGCGACCCTTCCGCTCGCGCTGCAGCGAGTGGGACCACTGAATGAAGTCCCTCGGGCAGGTCGTCGGAGGAGGCGAAGAGACTTCGCAGAGTCTCGGTGACCGCGCGCACTGAAGCGGAGGGCATACCCCGGCTTCGCACAGCCAGACCGACACGCCGTCGTGGGAGCTCGTCGACGGCCACGAGCCTGAACCGGGGGCGCAGGTGCGGGGGAACCGCCGTGGCGGGAAGAACCGCGGGTCCATAGCCCTCGAACGCAAGAGAGGCGAGGAGCCTCACGCCATCGAGCTCGGTGCGCGAGCGGAGGCGGATCCCTGCCGGCTTCACCGTTGCGTCGATCTCGGCGCGCAGCTGGGTGCCCGGCGCCGGCATCAGGAGCTCGAGACGACTGAGCTCGTCCAAGCCGATGCGTATCGCCCCTTTCAGGGGATCGTCGTCGGCCGGTACCACGAGCACCAACTCCTCCTCGAACAGAGGCTCGAAGGTGAGGTCGCGGCCGGATACCGGAAAGGTCAGCACCGCCAGGTCGAAACGGCCGGCCGCGAGCTGCGCCTCGAGACCCGCGGTGGTGCCGTCGGCTACCACCAGGCGGAGCTTGGGGTGCCGCTCCGAGAGGTTGGCCAGCAACAGGGGGACGAGCCAGCGCGCCGTGGTCCCGATCATCCCCATCCGCACCGTGCCACTAACCTCCTCGCGCAGGGCTCCGAGGTCCGCCGTGAGGGCCACGAGCTCACCGAGGACCCTGTAGGCCCTGGTCACCACCACCTCTCCCTCAGAGGTCAGGCAGCCCGCGGAACGGTCGACGAGCACGGCGCCGAGCTCTTTCTCCAGCCTCGCGACGTGGGCCGAGACGTTGGACTGGACCGTGCCCAGGGAGTCGGCAGCCGCTGAAAAAGAGCCCTGCTCAGATACGGCCACCAAGGCCCGGAGGTGCCTGACTTCCATCATGAATAGTGATACCACAAATCTGTAATAGCTGTTTGACTGATCGGCTAGCATGCCGCAAAATGGAACTGACCACAGGGACTGGACACCCCCCCTCCTAGTTTCTGTCGAGTCGGTGCGAAGGGACCGGTCGCCCCCCCGCCGGTCCCTTCGACGCGTAAGAGGCCGCGTAAGAGGTATCGCGAACTGGCTGAGTAGGGCATTGCCGGAGACGGGGACCCGGCCGTCCATGAGAGGGCGGGGTCGTCAGCGCCCACGCGGAGTTCTGGTCGGTGGGATGACACAGGCCCGGGCCGGGGTGCCGAAGATGCCGACAACGAGCGGCCGGTCGCAGCAAGCACGCCCGCCGGGGAAGAGCCGCGCGCCCACCAGCCCCATGGGTGGCGTGTCCAAGCATGCTCCATACACGCCGCTGCAGCCGGGTACGCGGCGGTAGCGTCTTGGGTCGTGCGTGGTGACGGCAAGGGTGGTGACGGCAAGGGTGGTGACGGCAAGGGTGGAGGGAAGTTCTTCGGCACCACCGTTCTCGAGCCGCCGAAGATGCGACGCACGTCGGTAGACCGGTGCATCTCGATCGCACTCATGGCGTGGCGGGCGACGAGGCGATCACGAACAGCATCGTGACCCTCCCACCTGACGAGCCACGCCTCGCGCACGAGCCGAGCGAAGAGGAGCTTCGCCGGACAGTGCCTTCGGGCTGCTGTAGAACGTGAGACCGCCCGGGCGAGCTCGCCTGGCGGGACGGGCGGCGCTCTACGTGAGCTCGGTCTCGAGGCGGCTGCACCTCGGTGGTGGTTCGGTCATTGGCGGAAGGGTCGGGCTGATGATCGACCCCGAGCTTCTCGGCGTGCTGGCGCGGGGGAGGACGGTGGCGCTCGTGAGCGGCACCAACGGCAAGACGACCACCACCCGGCTGCTTGCCGCGGCGCTTGGAGGACCGTCGCGTGTCGCCACTTCGACGGCCGGGGCGAACCTGCCGTCCGGTCTCGTGACAGCGCTGATCGCCTCGGCGCCGGAGGCCCCGGCAGTGCTCGAGGTTGACGAGAGTTACCTGGCCAACGTGGCCGACGCGGTGGAACCCGCCGTGGTCGCGCTGCTCAACCTGTCGCGCGACCAACTCGACCGGGTGAGCGAGGTGCGTATGGTCGCGGCACGCTGGCGAGCCGCCCTTGTCGGTCGCGAACGCACGGTCGTGGTGGCGAACGCGGACGATCCGCTGGTGGCGTGGGCGGCACTCGGCGCGCCGCGTGTTGTATGGGTGGCAGCCGGCCAGCTGTGGCATGCGGACGCGGTGGGATGCCCGGCGTGCGAGGGCCGGATCGTCTTCGCCGACGGCTATCGCGACGATCGGAACGGGGACTCCGACGGTGACGGGCACGTCGGCGGGGACTGGTGGTGTACGTGCGGGTTCCGGCGGCCGGAACCAGATTCGTGGCTGCAAGGCGGCGAGCTGGTCACGAGCGACCGTTGCAGCGTGCCCCTTGACCTGTCGCTACCAGGGCGCTGCAACCGGGCCAACGCGGCGATGGCCGCACAATGCGCGAGCGTGCTCGGTGTCGACATCGCCGAGGCGCTGGCTGCGATGGCCGCGGTCGGCGACGTCGAGGGTCGGTTCGCCACCGTCGGCCACGGGGGAGGCGTTGTACGCCTGCTTCTAGCCAAGAACCCGGCCGGCTGGACCGAATTGCTCGACTTGTTGCGCGAGCGTGCCGACCCTGCTGTGATCGGCATAAACGCGCGTGTCGCCGACGGGCACGACCCCTCGTGGCTGTGGGACGTGCCCTTCGAGCGCCTGGCGGGCCGTCTCGTCGTCGCCACGGGTGAGCGTCGCCTGGACCTCGCTGTCCGCCTGCGGCACGCGGGCGTGGAGCACCTGGTGGTGGGCGACCAGCTCGACGCTCTGGGTGCGGCGGGTTCGCAGCGGGCGGACTACGTGGGCAACTACACCGCGTTCCAGCAGCTACGGCGCGCACTTGCACGCAGCGCTCGCAAGACCTCTGACGGTCTGCCTCGGCTTGGTGCTTCGGTCGTGGTGCGAGTGCCTGCAGGCGGTGCGCCGCAGGCATGCCCGACCGGGCAGCGACCCGGCTGGCAGGGTGACGACGAGTCAGCCGAAGAGCCGGCGAGCACCGTTCCGGCGGGTGGCGCGCCACAGGTACCGTCGGCGCGTTCGCGCCCCGGCGCGAACGACGGAGTTAGCGCCTTGCGGGTGGTGGTGGTTCACCCGGACCTTCTCGGCACCTACGGCGACGGTGGCAACGGGCGCGTGCTGGCCGATCGGGCCGCGTGGCGGGGGATCGGGGTCGAGCTGGTGATGGCCTTGTCGGACGTGGCCCTGCCGGCGGGTGCCGACCTGTACTGCCTCGGTGGGGGGGAGGA
>JBELAS010000160.1:0-4353 GCA_049508615.1 Acidimicrobiales bacterium | reverse complement strand
GCTCCCGGACGCCATCGGCGGCGGCGACGACATCCAGCGCGAGCTCGAGGCGACATCTCAGCAGAACCAGGTGGACACCGAGCTCGCCGCGCTAAAGGCTCAGGTCGGAGCCGGAGCGCCCGGCGCGGGCCAGCTACCCGCTGGTGGTGCCGCCGTTGCCGAAGGCGAGGCGCCTGGCACCTCTCCTGGTCAGCCCCCTGCTCCCGATGCGCCCGCCGACTCCGGCACGGGCGGCCCCTCATGATCGTGCGCATCCTGGGCGAGGGGCGTTACGAGGTCCCCGACGCCGACCTGCGGTCCATCGAGCAGCTCGACGTGCAGCTAGTCGGTGCCATGGAGCGCGGCGACGAGGCGACGTTCTCGACGACGTTGGCCGAACTCATCGGTGAAGTTCGACACACCGGGACGCTGGTCTCGCCCGACGACTTGCGAACCTCGAAGCTGGCCGTGCCCCACGAGGGGTCCACCCTGGCAGAGGTGCGCGCACTGTTGACCCAGGAGAGCTGACCTCCCTGCCAGCTTCCGGATCGGCCGCGTCGGTGAAGGTGCCCGCCGGATGGCAGAGGCATGGCGAATAGCCGCCAACAAGGTGCCTTCGTCATTGCGGCATCAGCGGACCCCACCCGCGAGACATGGCAAGCTGCTGCCGGGTCGCCGGGAGAGGGGATCGAACTAGATGGGCTTCGCGAGAGCAGAGATCGAGATCGGCAAGCCACCAGACGACGTGTGGGCCGTAGCGGGGGACTTCGGCGGCATAGCCGAATGGATGCCAGGCGTGGAGTCGTGCATCGTCGACGGCGACGATCGCATAGTGAAGATGCTCGACATGCAGATCACGGAGCGGCTCCAGAGCCGTGACGAGGAGGCGCGTGTCCTCGTATACGGCATCGTGGGCGGCATCCCCGTGGGGAACCATCGCGTGACGATCACGGTGTCCGAAACGCGAAGCGGCTCACTCGTCGTGTTCGAGGTGGAGATCGAACCCGACGATATGACCGATCTCATGCGCCATACGTACGAGGGCGCTCTAAAGGCGTTGAAAGACCACCTCGACGTCTGACTCCCGGACGCGAGGCCTCTTAAGCTCAGGCTGGGGTGGGAAGAGCGTCCACGTCACGCAGGCGCTGCGCCATCGACTCGAGCAGCTTGCGCACCACCAGCGGGACCTTTCGCAACAGCTTGGCCAGGTCGCGGCGATCGAGCTCCAATACCTCGAGGTCGCTGAGCGCCGTCACGGTCGCCGAACGGGGCTCGCCGTCGATGAGCGAGAGCTCGCCGACCACGTCACCGGGGCCGAGCCGGGCAAGGCGCTTTCCGTCTCGAGTGACCTCGGCGCGGCCGGTGGCGATGATGAAGGCGAGATCGCCTGCGGCGCCTTGACGGGCGATCACTGTCCCTTTCTTGAGCTCGGAGGGCGCAGTGAGGGCAGCCACCTGTGCGACCTCCCGCTGGCTGCACGTGGAGAAGAGCGGCATGCGCTCCACCAACTCGATTCTGCGAGCACGGTCCCAGGTCCCGGGCATCGGCACTCCTCCTCTTGCGGTTGACGCCCGCCGTCACCGGGGCTGGTCCCTGTCGGCGGTTCCCGCTGCAGCACCACCATACCGAATGGCGGGGCGCAGGCACCCCAAGCCATCGTGAACTCTAATGCGATTCGATTGCAAATACATCTCATCTGCAGGATCGCCCTCACGGCTAACGTGGGGCCGTGAGCAAGCCGCTCGCCCCGCCGGCCAGCCGGAGCCCGGACATCTCTTCGGTCGACGAGGTGCTGGCGCTGGTTCGCGCCCGAGGGGGGCGGGCCACGGCATCACGGCGGATGCTGCTAGAGGTCCTCTTCGAGGCCGAAGGTCACCTGAGCGCAGAGGAGCTCGCCGGGTCCGTATGTGCTCGTGCCCCGGACGTGCACATCTCCACCATCTACCGCAACCTCGAGGAGCTCCAGCGCTTGGGCGTGGTCGTTCACTCCCACCTTGGACACGGCCCGGCCACGTACCAGCTCGCCGCGCTCGCCCATGCACATCTCATCTGCGAGGGATGTGGCGCGACTATCGAGGCGCCCGACGAGCTGTTCCGCCCCCTCGCCCGAACAACCCGTAACAAATTGGGATTTACTATCGATCCGCATCACTTCGCCATCCTCGGGCGCTGCGAGTCCTGCGAGTGACGAACCTCAACCGAGGCAGAAGGCAGAAGGAGGACCGGCTCGCCGAGTCCTGGGAAGCTCTGCACATGGTGCCGGCGGCTTCGCAGCGGTCGGCGAGGCCAGCGAGGTCCGGAGGAATGAGATGACCCAAGTCGAACCCGGGAACGGGTGGAGGATCGTGGTGGGCGTGGACGGCTCGCCGTCGTCCAAGCATGCGCTCAGGTGGGCGGCCCGCCACGCCGAGCTCACCGGTGCCTGGCTCGAGCTGGTGACCACGTGGCGGTACCGGACCTCTTTCGGCTGGATCGCGCCATACCCGGCTGATTTCGACCCCGAGGCCGATGCCCGCCGCGCCCTCGACGAGACCGTCGAAGAGGTCCTGGGCACCTCCCCATCTGTGGAGGTGCGCGTAACGATCACAGAGGGACATCCGGCGCCGGTGCTCGTAGAGGTGTCGGATGAAGCGGACCTGCTCGTGGTGGGAAGTCGCGGCCACGGGGAGTTCGCGGGAATGCTCCTCGGGTCCGTGAGCGAGTACTGCGTTACGCACGCGCACTGCCCCGTGCTCGTGATGCGGGGCAGGGCCGATTCGTGAAACAACCAGGAGAGCACTGGCGCATCCCTCCAAGGCGTCGTATGTCATTGGACGAGATCGATCCAGCCTCCACCTCCGGGGCGCCCGGCGACCGGGTCGCCACGGAAACCTCCATCCCGCAGTTGCACGAACGGCTCTTCTCGCTCCAGGACCGCCTGTGGGCCGAGGCGCGCCGCTCGCTGCTCGTGGTGCTCCAGGGAATGGACGCCGCGGGGAAAGACGGCACCATCAAACACGTGTTCAGTGGTGTGAACCCCCAAGGGACCCGCGTGGCCGTCTTCAAGCAGCCCACGCCGGAGGAGCTGTCACACGACTTCCTCTGGCGGGTGCACCAACACGCCCCGCGAGCCGGCGAGATCGGCATCTTCAACCGCTCGCACTACGAAGACGTCCTCATTGCCCGGGTCGACCATCTCGTCGAGGAACGTGTGTGGCGGGAGCGCTACGAGCTCATCAACGCCTTCGAGCGGGCTCTGGCTCACGGCGGGACCACCACTGTCAAGTTGTTCCTGCACATCTCGCACGAGGAACAAGGGCGGCGTCTCACCGAGCGCGTCGAGCGCCCCGACAAGCGTTGGAAGATAGACAAGTCGGACTTCACCGAACGGGCGCGTTGGGACGACTACCGAGCCGCCTACACCGAGGCACTCGAGCGCACCTGCACTGACACCGCCCCCTGGTACGTGGTGCCGGCCGATCACAAGTGGTACCGGAACTGGGCGGTGAGCCGTATCCTCATAGAGACGCTCGAAGCGATGGACCCGCGCTACCCGGAGCCTCCCCCTCTCGACGTGCCCGGCGCTGAAGCACCATTGCTCGTAGACCCCGGGTGAATACGACCACCACGCGCTGAACCCGGCCGGTTCGGACACCGTAGTGGCGTCCCACTGCAGAGCCGGCTTGCTCCATGACCACGCTCGCGCGACGACGAGGCCGAGCGCCCCTGCAGCCAGAACCGCGTCGAGCGGCCCCCCTCTGCGAGGATGAATGGCCGGGTAGAGCTCCTGCTCCTCTTCGGAGACTGCCGCGCGCACCCACGGTCCTGCGGCGCAGAACGACCCATCCGGCCACCATCGCGCCGAGACCGAGCAGAACGGCGAGGTTGAACACATTCGAGCCCAGCACCACCCCTGGACCCACCGCGCGCTGCCGGTGCACCAGGGCGGTGACCGCGAAGGAGATCTCCGGCGTGTCCGCGGCCAGCGCCGCTAGAGGGCCTCCGAGAACCCGAATCACTCACCTCGGCGCTCGAGGCGCGAGATGAGGAGCAGGCTCGTGGTCAAGCTCACGATCGCGCCGAGCGCGAACTCGACGAGATTGACACCTAGCACGCGTCAAGACCCACCGACGCCGCGGGCGCGCCTCGCCGCGACGACCTCCAACATGCTGAGTTGACGAAGCTGATGAAGACAGAGTTCCGTGGGCAAGTCGGCTCCTTCGCGAACGAACGACACGCCGACCAGGCTCCCGGCACTCCGGCCGAGACCATAGACTGGGTTCAATCCGTCGAAGCAACACCGGCTTGTTGAACCAATAGTAGGTGTTCGTTGAATGCTTCGGCGGGAGTCTTCCAGCCGAGTGCCTTTCGGGGTCGGCCGTTCAGCGTTGCAGC
>JBELAS010000016.1:0-12210 GCA_049508615.1 Acidimicrobiales bacterium | reverse complement strand
CTGAATGATCAGCTGTATCCGATTCCGGAGCCCAGTTATCTCCTCGAGCTTCTTCCTTAGACGATCCGCCTCCGAGCCGCGACGACCGATGACGATGCCTGGTCGTGCTGTGTGGAGGTCCACACGAAGGCGATCACGCGTCCTTTCGATCTCGATACGGCTCACGGCAGCTGACTCGAGCTGCGAGGTGAGGTAGTCGCGAATCTTCCAGTCCTCCACCACGAAGTCGCGGTAGTTGCGCTCCTCGAACCAGCGCGACTTCCAATCTGTGGTCACTCCGAGGCGGAAGCCGTACGGGTTTACCTTCTGGCCCATGTCAGTCGCTCTCCTCCGCGCTCCGCACGTCCTCTGTCCTCTTCTCGACGTCTGTGCCCTCTGCAGCGGCCTCGTCGGCCTCGGCTACCTCGGCGTCCTCTGTCCTCTCCTCCACGTCTGTGCCCTCTGCGAGCAAGTCAACCGTCTCCTCCGTCTGCTTTGACGCCTGCTTCGACGCACCTGAGACCTCGGAACTTGTCGCGACAGTGGGAGCCGCCTCTTCGGCGCGTCGAGAGGCCGCCACGCGCCTGGAGCGCAGCGCGACGCTGCGGTCTGCCTGGCGGGCACGGTGGCGCTCGAGACGGTCGTCGGGGAGACGGCTGACGATGACGGTGATGTGGCATGTGCGCTTTCGGATGCGCGTCGCGCGTCCGCGGGCCCTCGGGCGCCAACGTTTCAGGGTCGTCCCCTCGTCGGCAAAGCACGCCGAGACGTAGAGCTCCTCGGGATCAAGCAGGTCGTTGTTCCTGGCGTTGGACACCGCCGATCCGAGCACCTTGGCCACGACGCGGGCGGCTTCGCGCGGTGTGGAACGCAAGATCTCCTCGGCCCGGTCCACCTCATGCCCACGGATGAGGTCGAGCACCTGGCGAGCCTTGTACGCCGACATTCGGTGGTGACGCAGGACCGCGCGCGTTCCCGGCAGCTCGTTGGTCTTCGTCCTGGCCATCTCAGCGCCTCGCCTGACGTTCCTGGCCGGCGTGATAACGGAAGGTACGGGTGGGGGCGAACTCACCCAGCTTGTGCCCGACCATCGACTCGGTCACGTACACCGGCACGTGCTTGCGACCGTCGTGCACGGCGATCGTGTGTCCAACCATGTCGGGGATCACGGTGGAGCGGCGCGACCAGGTCTTGATGACGCGCTTCTCGTTTGCGGCGTTCAGAGCGTCCACCTTCTTGAGCAGGTGGTCGTCAACGAACGGACCCTTCTTCAGGCTACGAGGCATTGGGCACTTCTCCGCTCGGCGTCATCGCCGCCCGCCGCGGGTGCGGCGGCGGCGCACGATCATCTGGTCCGACGGCCTATGGCGTCTTCGCGTGCGACCCTCCGGCTTGCCCCACGGCGTCACGGGGTGTCGTCCACCCGAGGACTTTCCCTCGCCGCCGCCGAGCGGGTGGTCCACCGGGTTCATGGCCACTCCGCGGGTCTGCGGCCGAACCCCCTTCCACCGGTTGCGGCCCGCCTTGCCCAGGTCGACCAGCTCAGCCTCCGCATTCCCCACCTCGCCCAATGTGCCGCGGCAGTCGATAGGCACCCGCCGCATCTCGGTGGAGGGCAGGCGCAGGGTGGCGAAGAGACCCTCCTTGGCTACGAGCTGGACGCTCATCCCCGCGCCGCGAGCGAGCTTGCCGCCCTGCCCGGGACGCAGCTCGATGTTGTGCAGCGTGGAGCCGACCGGCACGTACCGCAGGGGGAGCGCGTTGCCAGCGCGGATCTCCGAGCCCTGGCCGCTCTGCAGCACATCGCCCACCTTCACCTGGGCAGGGGCGAGGATGTAACGCTTTTCCCCGTCGTAGTAGTGCAACAGCGCGATGCGGGCATTGCGGTTCGGGTCGTACTCGATGGCTGCCACTCTGGCCGGAACGCGGTCCTTGTCGCGCTTGAAATCGATTATGCGGTACTGCTGCTTGTGGCCGCCGCCCCGGTGCCGCGCTGTCCTGCGCCCATAGCTGTTGCGGCCACCCGAGCGAGGCTTGGGGGCCAGCAGCGATTTCTCGGGACGTGACCGGGTGATCTCGGAGAAGTCGGAGACCGACTGGAATCGGCGTCCAGCACTCGTGGGCTTGCGCTTTCTCAACGGCATCGCGAGTACCTCAGCCCTTCTCGAAAAGGTCGATGCGGTCCCCCTCTACGAGGGTGACCACAGCCCGCTTCGTAGAAGGGCGTTGGCCCAATGTGTTCGCCTTACGGTTATGACGGAGCTTACCCTTGCGGTTCAGGGTGTTCACCTTCCTCACGCGCACGCCAAAAACCTCCTCGACCGCTCGCCGCACCTCAGCCCTCGTGGCGTCGGGCGCGACGACGAAGACATACGCGCCGTCTTGCATCAGGGCGTAAGACTTCTCCGAGACCACGGGCCGCAACAGGATCTCCGTCGCGTCTGTCACCGCCCGCTCCCTTCGTCCTCGGCGGCTTCGTCGATGTCAGGTCCACCGACCAGGGTCTCGGTCTCACCAGGGAGCGTGGCGTCGGTGAAGATCACCCAGTTGCAGCGCACTACGTCGTAAGCACTCAGCTCGGCGAGCTGCACGCACTGAACGTGAGGCAGATTCGCGAACGAGCGGTCCGGGATGCCGTCGTCGGGACCGAGCACGACCAGCACGCGCCCGCCGATACCGAGCGCCTCCAACGCGAGAAGCGCGTCCTTCGTTTTGGGCACCTCGAAGGCCCAGTCCTCGACCAGCGCCACCCTCGCCTCGGCGGCCCGGTCCGACAGCGCGCAATGCAGGGCCAGACGGATCATCTTCTTCGGGGTGCGCTGGCGGTACGAGCGGGACTTGGGTCCGAGGGCTACACCACCCCCCGTCCATTGCGGGGCGCGGATCGATCCCTGTCTGGCCCTGCCGGTGCCCTTCTGACGGAACGGCTTGGTCCCACCTCCCGACACCTCTGCCCGGGTGCGGGTCGACTGAGTGCCCGAACGGGCCGCAGCCAGCTGCGCGGTCACGACCTGGTGGAGCACGGCGGCGTTCGGCTCCAGACCGAAGATCTGCGGGTCGAGAACGACCTCGTCGACGACGCTGCCGTCGATGCGGCGGCGCTGCACCTTTCGGCGCGCGGGAGGGGGGCGTTCGCGTCGCCGACTGATGGGCCTCGAAAGCGTGGTGGGCTGCGCGCTCACGAGCTGCCCGCCCCATTCGTGCTCTTAACCGTGTCGCGGAGCACGACTACAGCACCGCGAGGACCGGGCACCGCCCCCTTCACCAGGATCAGTTCGCGCTCCGCGTCGGCGTCGACGACCTCCAGGTTCAGCGTGGTCACCCGCCGTCCACCCATCCGGCCAGCCATGCGCGTGCCCGGAAAAACCCGCGCAGGAGTGGCACAGGCCCCCACCGAGCCAGGGGAGCGGTGCTTCTTGTGGTTCCCGTGGGCCGCGCCCTGTCCCTTGAAATTGTGGCGCTTCATGGCTCCGGTGAAGCCCTTGCCCTTTGAAACGGCGATCGCGTCGACGCGTTCTCCTGCTGCGAGCAGGTCCGCCGTGAGCTGCTGGCCCACCTCGTAGCTGCTCGAGTCGTCGATGCGAAGCTCGACCAGGTGGCGGCCGGACTCCACTCCCGCAGCTTCGAAGTGGCCCTGCTCGGGCTTGCTCAAAGCACCGGCCCGTCGCACACCCCAGGTGACCTGGAGAGCGGAATAGCCTTCGCGTTCGGGACGCTTTACCCGCACCACACGAACGGGCGCGATCTTCAGCACCGTGACCGCTACGGCACGGTTCTGGTCGTCGAAGACCTGGGTCATACCCACTTTCTCACCGACGATCGCCTTGGTCGCCACAGTCTTGAGCCTCGAGTCCTTCCATTCAGCCGGACAGCCGCCACGCGCCCGTGGTAGGTGCCGGAATGCGGGCATCGTCACCGATGCCCTCGATCGCGTGCTTGGTAGCACGCCAGCGCTCCGCCCGGGAGACCGGAGCGGAGCGCTCGTCAAGTTGTGCTCCGGGGTCCCCACCAGCTGGCCGGTGAGCGCTCGGAGACGTCGAATATGCCGGTGGACCAGTGATCGGCCCGGCCGAGCAGGTTACACGATGGCGCTCTGTCCCTGCCAGCGGGATCGCCCTGCCATCTAATTGAGCTAATTGAGGCACTCTCGCTAATTGAGGACTCTCGCCGACGCGGCACTTGAGGGTGAGGAAACCCTCTCAAGGCGTGCGCGGAGCTCAGAGCAACGAGGGCCAACCGGGCGTGCGCCCCCGGGCTTAGACGTTCTGTATCTTGATCTCGATGTCGACCCCGGCAGGCAGGTCCAGGCGCTGGAGCGAGTCCACGGTCTTCGGCGTTGGCTCGACTATGTCGACCAGCCGCTTGTGTACCCGCATCTCGAAGTGCTCCCGGCTGTCCTTGTACTTGTGCGGAGAGCGGATCACCGTGTAGCGGTGCCTCTCGGTCGGCAACGGGACCGGCCCCTGGACCCTCGCTTGGGTCCGGAGCACGGTCTGGACGATCTTCTCCGTGGACTGGTCGAGGACCTCGTGGTCATAGGCCTTGAGCCGGATACGGATCTTCTGCCTGGCGGCGTCGGCCATCGTTCCCGCTCCCGTCCGATCCGCTCAGCTACTTGATGACCTTGGTGACCCTGCCCGATCCCACGGTGCGCCCACCTTCGCGGATTGCGAAGAGCAAGCCCTCGTCCATGGCAATCGGTTTCTGGAGCTCCACGGTCATCTCGGTGTTGTCACCCGGCATGACCATCTCGGTCCCTTCGGGCAGTGTGATCGACCCGGTGACGTCGGTGGTCCGAAAATAGAACTGCGGACGGTAATTGTTGAAGAACGGCTTGTGCCGGCCGCCCTCCTCCTTCGTGAGGACGTACACCTGGCCGGTGAAGTTCGTGTGAGGGGTGATCGAGCCGGGCTTGGCCAGCACCTGGCCGCGCTCGACCTCCTCCTTCTTCGTGCCGCGCAACAGAGCGCCGATGTTGTCTCCTGCCCGACCCTCGTCGAGGAGCTTGCGGAACATTTCGACGCCGGTGACGACGGTGCTTTGTGTGGGACGCAACCCGACGACCTCCACATTGTCGCCCACCTTCACTACCCCCTGCTCCACCTTGCCCGTCACGACCGTTCCCCGGCCGGTGATCGACATCACGTCCTCGATGGGCATGAGGAAAGGCTTGTCGAGTGGACGATCTGGTTCCGGGATGTAGTTGTCGACCGCGTCCATGAGCTCGAATATCTTCTTGACCGCCTCCGGGTCTCCCTCGAGCGCCTTCGTGGCGCTCACCCGTACCACGGGCACCTCGTCACCTGGGAACTCGTACTGGGTGAGCAGCTCTCGCACCTCGAGCTCGACCAGGTCGAGCAGCTCCTCGTCATCGACCATGTCAACCTTGTTGAGCGCCACCACGATGTAGGGGACCCCCACCTGGCGGGCGAGAAGCACGTGCTCACGGGTCTGGGGCATGGGCCCGTCCGCAGCCGAGACCACGAGGATCGAGCCATCGATCTGGGCGGCGCCGGTGATCATGTTCTTGATGTAGTCGGCATGCCCGGGCATGTCCACGTGCGCGTAGTGTCGTTTGTCGGTCTCGTACTCCACGTGGGCGATCTGGATCGTGATGCCACGCGCCTTCTCCTCGGGCGCCTTGTCGATCTGTTCGAACGGCGTGTAGGCCACGTTCGGGTTCTTCTCCGACAAGACCTTCGTGATGGCAGCGGTGAGCATGGTCTTACCGTGGTCGATATGGCCCATCGTCCCGACGTTGATGTGAGGCTTCGAGCGCTCGAACTTCTTCTTGGCCATGACGTCTCCTTCTACTCCCCGCGTGCCCGGGCGATGATCTCACGGGCGATCGAGTCCGGTACCTCGTGGTACGCGCTGAACTGCATCGTGTACGTGGCCCGACCCTGGGTCCGCGAGCGCAGGTCGGTAGCGTAGCCGAACATGTCGGCCAGCGGCACAAGGGCCCTGATCACCTGGCTCGTACCCCGCTGCTCGATGCCCTCCACCTTCCCCCGCCTGGAGGACAGGTCGCCTATCACGTCGCCCATGTTCTCCTCTCGGGTGACGACCTCCACGGCCATCACCGGTTCCAGGAGCACGGGACCGGCCTTGCGAGCGGCCTCCTTCACCGCCATCGACCCGGCGATCTTGAAGGCCATCTCCGAGGAGTCGACCTCGTGGTACGAGCCGTAAGTCAAGGTGACACGCGCGTCGACCACCGGGTAGCCGGCCAGCACCCCGTTCGTCAGGGCCTCCTGGATGCCGGCGTCGACAGCGGGGATGTACTCCTTCGGGATCACCCCGCCGGTGATCTTGTCGACGAATTCGTAGCCTCCTCCGGGACCTGTCGGCTCCAGGCTGATGACCACGTGCCCGTACTGGCCCCGGCCGCCCGTCTGGCGGACGTAACGGCCCTCGACCTTCTGCACCGCGTGGCGAATCGTCTCTCGGTAGGCCACCTGCGGCTTACCCACGTTGGCGTCCACACTGAACTCCCGCAGCATGCGGTCGACCAGCACCTCCAGGTGCAGCTCGCCCATGCCCGAGATCACGGTCTGGCCGGTCTCCTCGTCCGTACGGACGCGGAAGGTGGGGTCCTCCTCCGACAGTGCGTGAAGGGCCTTACCCAGCTTGTCCTGGTCGGCTTTCGTCTTGGGCTCGACGGCCACGTGGATCACCGGCTCGGGAAACTCCAGGGCCTCTAAGAGGACAGGTCGGGCCGGATCGCACAACGTGTCACCGGTGGTGGTGTCCTTCAGACCGACGACCGAGACGATGTCACCGGTGAAGATGGCCTCTTTGTCTTCACGGTGGTTGGCGTGCATCTGCAGGATTCGCCCGACACGCTCCTTGCGACCACCCTTGGTGAAGTTCACCACGGTCGCCCCCTTGGCAAGGGTCCCCGAGTACACACGCAGGTACGTAAGCTTGCCCACGTACGGGTCGGTCATGATCTTGAACGCCAGAGCGGCAAAGGGCTCCGCGTCGTCCGCCTTCCGCTCGACGACCTCACCTTTATGCGTGGTACCCGACGGAGGCGGGACGTCGAGGGGGCTCGGAAGGTAGTCGACGACCGCGTCGAGCAGAGGCTGCACCGCCTTGTTCTTGAAGGCCGACCCGCACAGCACGGGGACGACCTGGCTGGCGATGGTTCCCTTGCGAAGCGCCCTGCGCAGGTCGTCGGCAGTGATCGCCTCGTCGGCGACATAGTGCTCCATGAGCGTGTCGTCGAAGTTGGAGAGGATGTCGACGAGCTGGTGCCGGGCCTCGGTCGCTTCGATCACGAGCTCGGCCGGGACGGGCTCGGTACGCCACTTCTCTCCCATCTCGTCGTCCCACACCAGCGCCTCCATGCGCAGCAGGTC
This sequence comes from Acidimicrobiales bacterium, assembly GCA_049508615.1. GTDB lineage: Bacteria > Actinomycetota > Acidimicrobiia > Acidimicrobiales > UBA8190 > Bog-564. Next base: position 4,867 of record JBELAS010000016.1, on the reverse strand, counting down.
AACGACCCCGCAGAAGGTGCCTTCCACCCCGATCGGCAGCTGGACGACGGCGGGGTCTGCGTCGAGGCGGTCGCGGATCATGGACACCGAGCGCGCGAAGTCCGCTCCGATGCGGTCCATCTTGTTCACGAAGCAGATCCGGGGCACCGAGTACTTGTCCGCCTGGCGCCACACGGTCTCGGTCTGAGGTTCGACCCCGGCTACCGCGTCGAAGACGGCCACGGCGCCGTCGAGCACACGAAGAGACCGCTCGACCTCGACGGTGAAGTCGACGTGGCCCGGTGTGTCGATGATGTTGATCCAGCAGTCGCGCCATTTGCAGGTGGTGGCGGCAGAGGTGATCGTGATGCCGCGCTCTTGCTCTTGGACCATCCAGTCCATGGTGGCGGCACCTTCGTGGACCTCGCCGATCTTGTAGTTCTTGCCGGTGTAGTACAGGATCCGCTCGGTCGTCGTGGTCTTGCCCGCGTCGATGTGAGCCATGATCCCGATGTTGCGGGTCCGGGCGAGGGGGAATTCGCGGATGGGGCGTGCGTCAGCCATGTTCTTCAAGCTCTCGGGTGGTAACTAGATCATCGTTCTGAACTGACCGCTGCCGCCGGTACGCTGGTACCGGGCATTCGCGCCGGCAGAACTGTGGCTCCTACCAGCGATAATGGGCGAACGCCTTGTTCGACTCGGCCATCTTGTGCATGTCCTCGCGGCGCTTGACAGCGGCACCCGTGCCGTTGGCGGCGTCGAGCACCTCGTTCGCCAGGCACAGTGCCATCGTCTTCTCCCGCCGCTGGCGGGCAAAGGAAACGAGCCACCGGATCGACAACGTGGTGGCTCTGCGCGGCCGCACCTCCACCGGCACCTGGTAGGTGGCCCCACCGACTCGACGGCTCTTGACCTCGAGCTCGGGGCGGGCGTTCTCCACGGCCTTCTTCAACACCGGTACCGGGTCCGTGCCGGTCTTTTCGCGCACCGTGGTCAACGCGTCGTAGACGATGCACTCGGCAAGCGACCGCTTGCCGCGCGACAACACCTTGTTCACCACCTGGGTGACGAGCACGGACCGGTAGACGGGGTCAGGAGCGAGCTCGCGCCGAGCCGCAGGGCCGTTTCGCGGCATCTCTCAGGACTCCTTCTTTGCGCCGTAGCGCGACCGGGATTGGTTCCGCTCGCGAACGCCCGCCGCGTCGAGCGCACCGCGGATGACCTTGTAACGGACACCAGGGAGGTCCTTTACCCGGCCGCCGCGCACGAGCACGATCGAGTGTTCCTGCAGGTTGTGCCCGACCCCCGGGATGTACGCGCTCACCTCGACGCCGGTCGTGAGTCGCACCCTGGCCACCTTTCGAAGCGCCGAGTTCGGCTTCTTCGGGGTCGTGGTGAAGACGCGGGTGCACACACCTCGCCGCTGAGGGGCTCCCTTCAGCGCCGGGGTCTTCGTCTTGGACTGCTTCGTAGCCCGGCCCTTTCGGACGAGCTGCTCGATGGTGGGCACACGTGACCTCTCGGGAGCGGATCGGCGAAGCTCTCAGGTTACCTGCTCAAGTGCCAGTGCCGAGCTGGCCCTCGCCTTCGGCGTTGCCAGCCTCGCTGGCCACCTCCGCGTCACCGGTGGACCAGACGGCCGAGGGCGGCTCGCCGGGGGGCTCCACAGTGCCCCAGGCGTAGACACTCTGCTCGTCCTCGCCGAGCCTGCCGTAGCCGCCCAGGTCCGACTCGGCCCCGGCACTCGGGCCGCCGACGTCGCGGAGCCACGCGGCGAGGTCCTCGGTCTCCTCGTCGTAGCCGTAGCTGCGCAGCGACACTCCGGCCGCTTCGGGCAGGTCGACCTCGATTTCGCGGTAGCGGTCCATGCCGGAGCCCGCGGGGATCAGTTTGCCGATGATGATGTTCTCCTTCAGCCCGAACAGGCGATCGGATCGGCCCTCGATGGCAGCCTCTGTGAGGACCCGGGTCGTCTCCTGGAACGAGGCCGCCGACAGCCACGAGTCGGTGGCGAGAGACGCCTTCGTGATGCCCATGAGCTCGGGGCGGCCCTCAGCCGGTCGTTTCTGCTCCTGGACCAGGATCCGGTTCGCGTCGGCGAAAACCCGGGCGTCGACACGCTCGCCCGGGAGGAACGACGAGTCGCCAGGTTCGGCGACGAGCACGCGACGGAGCATCTGACGCACGATCAGCTCTATGTGCTTGTCGTGGATCGACACGCCCTGGTCCCGGTAGACCTTCTGGACCTCCTCCACCAGGTACTGCTGGGTATCGCGGATACCCTTCACCTCCAACAGTTCCTTCGGGTCCTTCGGTCCCTCGACGAGGGCGTCGCCGGCGGCGACCTCCTGGCCGGCGGACACCTCGAGGTGGGCGCGTGTCGGCACGAGCACCGACTCTTCGGTGCCGTCCTCGACCACGACCGTGACGCGCCTACCGCCTTCTTCTTCCTCGACGCGCACGACGCCGGAGTCGCGCGCCAGCACCGCGGCACCCTTCGGCGTGCGGGCCTCGAAGAGCTCGACCACACGGGGAAGGCCGTGGGTGATGTCCTCGCCCACCACACCGCCGGTGTGGAACGTCCGCATGGTGAGCTGTGTCCCCGGCTCCCCGATCGACTGGGCGGCGATCACGCCCACGGCTTCGCCGAGCTCGATCAGCCGGCCCGTGGCGAGGGACTGGCCGTAGCACATCGCGCACACGCCGTGTTCGGCCTCACACGTGAGGACCGAACGAACCCGGATGCGCGAGATCGTCGCGTCGTCGCGCAACTTGGCCACGAAGTCGTCGTCGAGGACCGTCCCGGTCGAAAGCACGGTGCCGTCCGAGCAGGGGATGTCCTCTGCGAGCACCCGACCGTAGGCGCGCGTCTCCAGGTAGGAGCGGCGCCTCGTCTCGTCGGGCATGACGTCGTCGAGCCAGATGCCGCGGGCGGTGCCGCAGTCCTCGACGCGCACGATGAGCTCCTGGGCGACGTCGACAAGACGCCGGGTGAGGTACCCGGAGTCGGCGGTGCGCAGAGCGGTGTCGGCGAGGCCCTTACGGGCGCCGTGGGTGGAGATGAAGTACTCGAGCACAGACAGGCCTTCGCGGAAGGAGGACTTGATTGGCCTGGGGATCATCTCACCACGGGGGTTGGACACCAGGCCCTTCATCCCGGCGATCTGGCGGATCTGCTGGGTGTTCCCCCTGGCCCCGGAGTCCACCATCATGTCGAGCGGATTGAAAGCCATGGAGGAGAGGGTCTTCTCCATGGCCCGGCCCACCTCGGAGGTGGCCGACGTCCAGATCTCGATCTCCTTCTGGCGCCGCTCGTCGTCGGTAATGATCCCCCGTTTGAACTGGGTCTCCGCTTTCTCCGTCTCGCGCTCGTAGCGCTCCAGGATCGGCTGCTTCTCCGCGGGCGTGCGCACGTCGTCGATGGAGATAGTCAGGCCCGACTGGGCGGCGTAGCGGAACCCGAGGGCCTTCACCCGGTCGAGGCTCTCGGCCACGACGTGCTTCGGCTCGGTGGCACAGATCTCTTCGACGATGGCCCCGATGGGCGTCGAGCGCTTGCCGACCACGTCGTTCACGAACCGGAAGCCCTTTGGCAGAGCGCCGTTGAACAGCACCCGGCCCGGAGTGGTCGTGATGTTTAGACCCTCGAGCTCCTCGGTGGCGGGCGGCGTTTCGGCGGGCGGCGTTTCGGCGGGCGGCGTTTCGGCGGGCGGCGTTTCGGCGGGCTCAGCAGACGAAGACGAATCGCCGAACGCCTTGGCGACTGCCGCGTACAGCGACGAACCGGGGAGGGGACGTATGACGATCTTGGCGTGAAGGTCCACCTCATGCTCGTCGAGGGCCCGCTCGACCTCGTAGGCGTGACGGAAGGTGAGGCCCTCGCCCTTGGCCCCGTCCATCTCGAGGGTCAGGTAATAGGTGCCGAAAACCATGTCCTGGGTGGGCACCGTGATAGGCCTCCCGGTGGCCGGGGACAAGATGTTGTTGGCAGACAGCATGAGAACGCGCGCCTCGGACTGGGCCTCCGAGGACAGCGGAAGGTGGACGGCCATCTGATCGCCGTCGAAGTCGGCGTTGAACGCGGTGCACACCAGTGGGTGCACCTGGATGGCCTTTCCCTCGACCAGCACCGGCTCGAACGCCTGTATGCCCAGGCGGTGCAGCGTGGGGGCCCGGTTCAGCAGGACTGGGTGCTCCTGGATGACTCCTTCGAGCACGTCCCACACCTGGGGCCGGCGGCGTTCCACCATGCGCTTGGCGGACTTGATGTTCTGGGCCAGCTCCATGTCCACCAGCCGCTTCATGACGAACGGCTTGAAGAGCTCCAGCGCCATCAGCTTGGGCAAACCGCACTGGTGCAGCTGCAAGGTGGGGCCTATGACGATGACAGAGCGCCCCGAGTAGTCGACGCGCTTGCCGAGCAGGTTCTGCCGGAACCTGCCCTGCTTGCCTTTCAACATGTCCGACAGGCTCTTGAGCGGCCGGTTGCCCGGGCCGGTCACAGGCCGGCCTCGCCTGCCGTTGTCGAAAAGGGCGTCAACCGCCTCTTGGAGCATCCGCTTCTCATTGTTGATGATGATCTCAGGGGCCCCGAGGTCGAGCAGCCTCTTGAGCCGGTTGTTGCGGTTGATCACGCGGCGGTAGAGGTCGTTCAGGTCCGAGGTGGCGAAGCGACCACCGTCGAGCTGCACCATCGGCCGCAGGTCGGGCGGGATCACGGGCACGACACCCAGGATCATCGCCCGCGGATCGTTCACACGCCGGCCGTGATCGTCGCGGCAATTGAACGCCGAGACGATCTTCAGCCGCTTAATAGCCTTCTGACGGCGCTGGGCAGACAGCGGCCGGCGGCCATCGGTGGCGTCGATCGCCTCACGAAGCTTCGTCT
>JBELAS010000159.1:0-4371 GCA_049508615.1 Acidimicrobiales bacterium | reverse complement strand
CAGCACTTGGGTCCAGTTATAGGGAAAGTCTATACCAATACCCTTCCGGTTCACTACGACATCTCTCAGTATCCCAACCAGACCGGCTGGACGGGCTGGGCCGGACCGTGCGGATAGATTCCGCCAGTTGACGTCGTGTGCACGCCTGTAACGAATTATGCAATCCGTACAGGCGGTATCAGCAAGGGAAGAGACACCATTCATGGAGTCCTCTTTGTGGAGAAACCCTCCCCTCAATGACAGGGCTTGCTCTTCTCCCGGCCGAAATATCGCCCGGTGATCCAGCTGATCAGCGCTTGCCGAAGTTGGCTGTCGCCTCACGCAGCTCGTCGCGGAAGTCGGGGTGGGCGACCTCCACGAGGGCACAAGCTCGCTCCCTCACGGTCATCCCCTTCACCATCGCCGACCCATGCTCGGTCACCACCACGTTCGTGTGGTGTCGCGGCGTGGACACGACCGACCCCTCGGGCAGGTAGGGCACGATGGTCGAGCGCAATTCTCCGTCGACCGTCACCGTGGACCGTAAGCAGACCAGGGAGTAGGCGTCTGAATTCAAGTCCGTCCCGGCTAGGAAGTCCTCCTGACCACCGACGCCTGAGATCTGCTCGCCACCTATGGTGTCCGCGACGATCTGCCCGTACAGGTCGACGGTGAGCGCACCGTTGATCGTCACCAGCTTGCGATTCCGAGCGATGATCGACGGCTCGTTCACGACTTGGACGGGGAGGAAGGCGGCCTCGGAGTTGTCGTCGAGCCAGCGATAGAGCTCAGCGGACCCGAGCGCGAAGGTGACCACGGACACCCCGTCGAAGATCCCCTTCTTGTTGGTGATCTTGCCGGCATCGTGCAGACGCATGAGACCGTTGGTGAACATCTCGGTGTGGATGCCGTAGTCCCCTCCGGAACCCTCGGCCAACTGTGTCGCGATCATCGAGGGCACCCCGCCGATGCCAGTCTGGAGGGTCGCGCCGTCGGAGACGTAGAAGAGTGCGTTGGCTGCTATCGCGGTATCGATCTCGTCGACAGGACGTTCGTCGAGGACGAAGGGCTGGCCGTCCGCCTCGATCAGCACGTCCACGAGGTCGAGCGGCAACGTGTTGTCGTATTCGGGCAGCAATCCTCGAGTCCGTGGCAAGTTCGGGTTCACTTCTACAAACAACAGTCGTTCCGGATCGCGCCCGGCAGCCAGCAATTGATCGCGCGTCCCACCCAAGTGCAAAGAGAGGTTCAAGTTTCCAGCGGAATCGGGAGGTGCGGCCTGAACGGCCATGACCCTCGGCGGGATGAGGCTCATGATGGGGTCGAACTGCCGAAAGCCGCCTGGTATGTACTCGACGTTGTGCCCCTCAGCCACCATGATGCGCTCCGCTGGGCCGAAGAACCCGCTTCGGTAGGAGACGCCGGGCATAGTGAACACCTTGTGGTAGTCGAGAAGGAGAGCACCGCCGAGGATCAGGTTCTCCCAGTCGTCGCGTTCGCCCAACGCGGCGAAGAAGGCGGGAGGGGCCGCCGGGCCGAGGCCGAAGCCAATGCTGTCGACGGTCCAGACCATCTCGGCAGCTTCTTGGGGTGTGCAACGACGTAGTTTCATGCGAGGTTTCATCTGGGCGTCAGTCTCGCGCACCGCTGATCGAGAATGAAACTGAAGAGGTGGCACTCGATCTTGTCCCACCTCGAGGCTACCGGCGGACATTCCCAGAGCATGATCTCCAGCCAGGCCGGTCTCGACTGGGCCGGTCTCGGCTGGCCGGTCTCGGCTGCAAGCTTCGCCAGATGAAACTTCCAAATCCGCACCAGGCAGCTCTTCGAACTGACGGCGCCCGCGACGACCACGAGCTTCGTGGCATCCGGGCACCTGACTTTCGCGAGGCGCCCTAGTTTCAGCGAGAAGAGGCGACCTCGAGGCCGTCGGGCAACAACAGGCGCACCGCCATGGCTAACTCGTCACGGACGCGGGTTATGTCGCTCCAGCCGTTCACCCACCCGACCAACAAGGAGTACCAGACGTAGCCGATCAGCCGGGTGCGCTCGGCGTGGTCCGGAGGCGCAGGTTCGCCGATCGCCCGCGTGATGATCCCGTCCATGAGCGCAGTCATCTGCTGCTGGCGTTCCACCGAGACCGGATCAGGCGAGGCGAGTGCAATGAAGACTGCCGCCACGAGCTTCGGCTGTCGAGCCATGGCCCGAAGCGCCCGCTCGAGCACGTCGAGGACCCGCTCGGAGGCGGTGCTCCCTCTCATCGGGACCTGGGCCAGGCGTGCGTCGAGTTGCTCCACCCAGTGCACCAGCGCCGCGGCGAGCATGTGGTCCTTGGAGGTGAAGTAGCGGTAGACGGTGCCCATAGCCACGTGTGCGCGCGCCGCCACGTCTCTCATCTGCACGGCCTCGTACCCGCCCTCGAGCGCGAGCTCCATGGCGGCGTCGACGACCCGTTGACACCGGGCCTTCTGGGCCCCGGTCAAGGGGCGGGGAGCCGCTTGCTCTACGCGCACCCCCTCTCGAACGGCGCCCTCCTGCACGAGGGGTCACCCTACCCCCGTCACCCCCGGGACAGAACCCGTTCTATTTCTCTTCTGACACTCGGTCGAGGTCATCGACATCGCTCGCCGATCGGGGACCTCTCCCGGGGCCAGCGACCCGCGTGACTGACGGTTGTGACTCTTCGACCATCCCCCACCAGGGCATCTCAGCCCCGCTGAGCTGGGAAGCTGCCCCGCCAGCACCGAAACGCTCGACGAGGCCGTGCGGAACAGACGGGGAAGAAGTAGAAAATCAGGTGTCCCCAGGGGCGGGCGTGGGCCCTGGGCAGGTGCACCGGCATCGGAGGGCCGGAGCAGAACCCACCCGGTCGAGTGTTGCCGTCGTCTGGCCGGTCCTGCCGAAGTACCAGTTGCTCATCGTCGCTACGAAGAGACAGTGCAGCGATCGAAGAGGGCCGGTTCGTGCCGAGGTGGAGAGCGTGGTGATGGAACAGCCGACGACGCTGCGGGTGGTCGCCGCAGGGGAAATCGTGGAAGCCGAGTGGGCGCCCAGCGGTGTCGCCGGTCTCGCGCTCGTCGGCAAGCCGGTGACCACGGGGTGGCGGCTGGTGCACATGGCGACCGGACGCGCCGTGTCACGCTCCGCCGAGCACCCCGACCCTGAGGTGGTTCGCGACTTTGCGAGGCGGATAGCTCCTCTGGCGGACTGGACGGAGCCGAACGTGGCGGTGTCAGTTCCCCGGCTACGTCAGGAGCTCGAGCAGGCGATCACCGCCTGGCGTGCCGCCTATCCCCTCGTCGACCAGGCCGCGCTAGTTCCTGCCCCGAGGGGCCAGAGGGTCGCCGACGGCAACGGTCAGAAAAGCCCGGCTAACGCCGAGAGGAGCAGAGACTCCTCCGTGGTCGGGTCAGAAACCGAGCTGGGAAAGGACCTGGCGGAAGACTTGGAGACGTTGGCGGCACGGCTTCGGGCCACTGAGCACGAGCGCGTCCTGTTGCGCCAGGTCGTACGCTGCCTCCACGCCGCGCTGCCCCCGGGCGTGTTCGCGGACGCCTTGACGACACTGAGCCACGGCGATCGCGCATTCGTGCGCTTCCTGGTGGCCGACGAGAACGCCGAGGACGCGACCGCCGTGGTGCAAGTCATAAGGCGCACCGGCAACGTCGCAAGCCCGCGAGCTCCTACCGCCTCTGCCACACCTCCTACTACTCCGCCGCGGCCTGCTGCCACCTCGCAGCGGACCCCCACGCGACCGCGCACGCCGCGCTTCGGCGGTTCGGACGTCGCTGCCAGCTGATCCAGGCAGCGACCGACTACGGCGTGACTCTCAGTTCCCGTCGCTTTCGCGCCGGCGCGCAACGGTCCCCCGCTGCGTTTGCCGGGTTGGTCGCGCTCGCAGTGCTGGCCGGCTGCGGCTCGTCTGCTGCTTCCAGCGGCTCCACGACCACGGCGACCACTTCGGCAGCCGACGGGAACCACACCGTGCTCTCCGCACGAGACAAGGAATTGGCAAGACATAGCCTGATCCGGCTGTCGGATTTTCCCGCGGGATGGACTGAGCAAGGGCGGATCACCGAGGGAAACAGCTCGTCGGGTCTCCCCAACGCTCAGGCCGCGCACCTCACGTCGTGTCTGCGAGTGCCTGTTTCCGACATCGACACCCGTGTCCCCCGCTGGACGAGCCCGACCTTCTCCGACGACTCCGACGCGGCCAGGGTCGACGACGACGTGACCGTGTACTCCAATGCCGCCAAGGCTGCAGCCGACTACTCCACGTTCTCGGACCCGAGGACGCCGAACTGCGTGGTCAACGTGCTCGGCGGTCCCTTGAAGCAGCAGATCGCCCAGCAGCTCCAGTCAGGCCAGAGCATCGGGCAGGTGGGTGCCGGC
>JBELAS010000158.1:0-4401 GCA_049508615.1 Acidimicrobiales bacterium | reverse complement strand
ATCGTCATCGGGGCGTCGAACCGAGAGGATCTGATCGACCCCGCGATCCTGCGCCCGGGTCGGCTCGACGTGAAGATCAAGATCGAGCGGCCCGGCGAGCAAGCGGCCACGCAGATCTTCTCCCGTTACCTGACGCCCGACCTTCCGCTCGAGCCGAGCGAAGTCGAACGGCTCGGCGGGGGAGACCCGCACAAGGCGGTACGGGCGATGATCGAACAGACCGTCGAGGAGATGTACCGGGCCGACGACGAGAACAAGTTCCTCGAAGTCACCTACCAGAACGGGGACAAGGAGCTGCTCTACTTCCGCGACTTCGCTTCCGGCGCCATGATCGAGAACATCGTGCGTCGCGGCAAGAAGCTCGCCATCAAGCGAGAGATCGCCGGCGAGGGAAGAGGCGTGCGCACCTCCGACCTGATCGAGTCGATACGGTGCGAGTACAAGGAGAACGAGGACCTACCGAACACCACCAACCCCGACGACTGGGCGAGGATCTCCGGCAAGAAGGGCGAGCGCATCGTGTACGTCCGGACCCTGCTTGCCACCTCCGACGACACGACGGGTGGGCGCTCGATCGAGCGGATGGGCACCGGCCAGTACCTCTGAGCGCCGCCGCGGAAAGGCTGTCGCGGCGGGGCCCGATCCCGGGCTACGGGTACTAGGGTCGGTTCGTGGCAGTCACGAAGATCTGTGGCGTCGAGACCGAGTACGGCATCCATCACGTTGGTGCCGAGAGCAATCCGGTCGCGTCCTCGTCGTTGCTGGTGAACGCGTACATTTCGGACCTCGCCCGTGCGGGATGGGACTTCGAGGACGAGATGCCGGGCAACGACGCGCGCGGGTTCGCCAGAGAGGGGTCGCTTCCTCCCGAAGTGGAGACCCATCTCGTGAACGCCGTGCTGACGAACGGCGCGCGCTACTACGTCGACCATGCCCACCCGGAGCTCTCCACCCCCGAGTGCGCAGATCCCCTGGAACTGGTCCGCTACGACAAGGCAGGCGAGGAGATCTTGCGCCGTTCCATGGCGGCGGTGCAGCGCCTCCTGCCGGATCGACAGGCCATCGTCGTCTACAAGAACAATTCCGACGGAAAGGGCAACTCCTACGGGACCCACGAGAACTACCTGATGGACCGGGCAGTGCCTTTCGCGCGGATCGCACAGTCGATCACCCCCCATTTCGTGACCCGCCAGCTCTACACGGGAGCGGGCAAGGTGGGTAGCGAGACGTCACCGACCGGGCGCGACGTATTCTTCCAACTCTCGCAGCGCTCCGAATTCTTCGAAGAGGAAGTGGGTCTGGAGACCACGTTGAAGCGACCCATCGTGAACACACGTGACGAACCGCACGCGGACCCGCAACGCTATCGCCGCTTCCACGTCATCGTCGGCGACGCGAACCTCGCCGAGGTGGCCACCTTCTTGAAGGTGGGCACGACCGCCCTGCTGCTCGCGTTGATCGAGGATGACGCCTTTGGCGACATCGACGTGACCTTGGCGAACCCGGTGAAGGCGATCCGGCAGGTCTCCTACGACCTGACCCTGAGCGAGCCGCTGGAGATGGCCGACGGTCGTACGGCTACGGCGATCGAGCTGCAGTGGGAGCTCTACGGGCTCGCGCGCAAGTACGCCGAGGACCGTGGTCTGGACTGCCTTGGCGACGGCGTTGTGGGACACGAGGTCCTGCGCAGGTGGGAGGAGGTGCTGAGCGGCCTCGAGACCGACCCGAGCACCGTGGCCGGCCAGGTCGACTGGGCGGCAAAGCTCCAGCTGCTCGAGGCGTTCCGGGCCCGTCACGGCCTGGATTGGACCGACCAGCGGCTCTCGGCGGTCGACCTCCAGTACCACGACCTGCGCCCGGAGCGCTCCCTGTTCGCCCGGCTCGAGACCGACCATCTGGTGGAGCGCGACGAGGTGCTGAGAGCGGTCAGCGAGCCTCCCCGCCGGACCCGGGCGTATTTCCGGGGCCAGTGCCTGAGGCGGTGGGCGTCCTCCGTGACCAGCGCAAACTGGGATTCACTCGTGTTCGATCTCGGAACCGACCCACTGCGGCGCATCCCTATGATGGACCCGCTTCGTGGAACGGCCGAGCACACCGAGGAGCTCCTCGAAGGAAGCTTCTCGGTGGCGGAGCTGTTGACGCGATTGAGCGGCTAGGGAGCAGGAATGCCAGAACGGGAGTTGAAGAGAAAGCCGGTCGCGACGCCACGAGAGGCCCAGGCGCCCGAGGAGACCGAGGGCCCGGCTACGTCCGCGCAGGGCGAGAAGTTGAAGGCTGAGCTCGACGACCTGCTCGACGAGATCGACGAGGTCCTCGAAGAGAATGCCGAGGAATTCGTGCGCAATTACGTACAGAAGGGCGGCGAGTAGCCACGTGGGCGTGTTGATGTTCGAGCCCGCGGACGATCCTGGTCCGAGCTTCGTAGCCCTGCTTCGCAGAAGTCATCCGAGCGCAGTACCTCTGAGTGGCGCGAAAGGCGCGGCGTTCGACGCCGGTCAGGCACCTGCGGGCCGGCTGTCTGCAGAGCTGCCGTTGCGTCACGGCACCACGGTGGCAGCCCTCAGGTACGCCGAGGGAGTGGTGATGGCCGGTGACCGCCGTGCCACCGAGGGGAACGTGATCGCCCACCGGACGATGGAGAAGGTCTTCCCGGCCGACCGTCATTCGGCCGTGGCCATCGCCGGAGCAGCGGGCCCGGCGGTGGAGATGGTGAAGCTCTTCCAGACCCAGCTCGAGCACTACGAGAAGGTCGAAGGAGTCGTGCTGAGCCTCGAGGGTAAGGCGAACCAGCTAGGTCAGATGGTGCGCGAACATCTCCCGATGGCCATGCAAGGTCTCGTGGTGGTTCCCCTTTACGCCGGCTACGACCTGCGAAGACGCGAAGGACGGATCTTCACCTACGACGTCACCGGGGGTCACTTCGAAGAGGCGGACCATGCGGCCACCGGGTCGGGAGGTCGCGACGCGCGTACCACGATCAAGCTGGGTTGGAGGCCCGATCTGCGGCGGGACGAGGCCATCGAGCTCGCGGTTCGCGCGTTGTACGAGGCGGCAGACGAGGACGCTGCGACCGGGGGACCGGACGTGGTGCGGGGGATCTTCCCCATGGTCGCTGCGGTGACGGCAGAGGGCTATGAAGAGGTGGCCCAGGAGGAGGTGGCCGAGCGCTTCGCCGCCCTGGTGGAGCAGCGGGGACTCGGTCGGGGGCAAGGGGGTGGCGCCCCGTGACGATGCCCTTCTACGTCGCCCCCGAGCAGGTGATGAAGGACCGGGCGGAATACGCCCAGAAAGGCATCGCCCGGGGGCGGTCTCTGGTGGCGACGGTCTACGACCAAGGCATCTTGATGGTCGCGGACAACCCTTCGCGATCGCTGCACAAGGTGAGCGAGATCTATGACCGCATCGCCTTCGCAGGGGTGGGCAAGTACAACGAGTTCGACCAGTTGCGCGTGGCCGGCGTACGCCACGCCGACACCAAGGGCTTTGCCTTCAGCCGTGACGACGTCGACGCCCGCTCGCTCGCAAACCTCTACGCGCAGTTCCTCGGTCAGGTGTTCACCCACGAGATGAAGCCGCTCGAAGTGGAGATCCTGGTCGCCGAGCTGGGCGCGGACAGCCGGCCCGACCAGCTTTACCACGTCGCTTACGAAGGCACGATCACAGACGAAGACCGCTTCGCAGTGCTGGGGGGAGAGGCCGAGACCATATCTGCGCGCTTTGCCACCAGCTACGAAGAAGGCTGGACTCTCGACCGCGCGCTGCGGACGGCGGTCACCGCGCTCGCCGGTCCCGAACGCACCCTCGGTCCGCAGGACCTGGAAGTGGCGGTGCTGGCCCGCAGCAACGGGCGCCGAGCGTTCCGGCGTCTCACGCCCGCGGAGCTTACGGAGCTGCTCGGCGGGGGCAAGCGCTCGGGGAAGTCATCTCGCGCTGCGAGCGACCGCAGCGCCGGGGGGGCTTCGACCCGAGGCGCGAGCCAGTAGAGACCTCCGCGTCGAAGGAGCGGGGACCTGCCCGTTCCGAGCGCCTCGGCCGAAGCTGCTCGACGAGGGTGCAGTGGGCATCGGTGGCACACGACGAGCGCGGCACTAGCGTGGGTGATCGTGGAGCGGCGCATCTTCGGGCTCGAGAACGAGTACGGGGTGACGTGCACTCTGCGCGGTCAGAGGAGACTCAGCCCCGACGAGGTGGCCCGCTACTTGTTCCGGCGCGTGGTCAGCTGGGGCCGGTCCTCGAACGTCTTCCTCGAGAACGGCGCCCGGCTCTATCTCGACGTGGGGAGCCATCCCGAGTACGCGACGCCGGAATGCGATTCGATCCTCGATCTCGTCGCCCACGACAAGGCGGGTGAGCGTATCCTCGACCACCTTGTGGCCGGGGCAGAGGCACGACTACGCGAGG
>JBELAS010000157.1:0-4429 GCA_049508615.1 Acidimicrobiales bacterium | reverse complement strand
CTGATCGCCGTGGTGGTCCAAGGTGGCGGCTACGGCTCCGAGGTGGCCGCCCCCGTGGTGGCAAAGGGTTTCGGCTACATAGTCGCCCATCCCGAGACGCAGACCCACCTGGCCGCTCCGTCATCGACGAAGTCCACCTCCAGCGTCTGCCACACCTCCACGACCACCACGACGGCGACCGGGTCCGGTTCCACCACCACGACGACGGTGCCCTGCACCTCGGCCGGCAGGATCGCAGGAGGGTTGTCTCAGACGAGCTCCCGCGCTCGGACCGGCGGGACGCGCTCACGAGCCACCGCCGATCCTCCGGCTGACCGGCCACGAACCGTGGCCGCGCGATCACCCTGACGGTCCCGCGTGCCGTGCTTCTCCGGCCGGACCACGAATGCCGGCAGGCCGGCTCTAGACTCGTCGGGCAAATGACCTCTTCGCTTTGGCCAAGGATCGAACCTCTCCTGGCCGGGGTCACGAAGCCGGCTCGTTACATCGGGGGGGAGCTGGGGGCCCGTGAAACACTGCACGAGCCCGGTCGCGTGGCCTGGCTGCTCATCTACCCCGACACCTACGAGATAGGTCTGCCGAACCAGGGCTTGCAGATCCTCTACGAGATCCTGAACGAGCGTCCCGATGCGCTCGCCGAACGCGCCTACGCCCCGTGGACCGACATGGAGGGCGCGATGCGCGATGCCGGCGTCCCTCTCTTCTCCCTCGAGACCACCAGGCCGGCGGCGGAGTTCGACGTCCTCGCCTTCAACCTGTCAGCCGAGTTGACCTACACGAACGTCCTGAACCTCATAGATCTGGCGGGTCTTGCGGTGCGGTCCTGTGAGCGGGGGGCCGACGCCCCTCTCGTCGTGGCCGGTGGTCACTGCGCCTTCAATCCCGAGCCGTTGGCGGACTTCGTGGACGCCTTCGTGCTCGGTGACGGAGAAGAGGTCATAGGCGAGATCACCGAAGTGCTGCTCGACCGGGGCGCTCGCCATCGTCGGCCGGCTCGCGCCGAGAGCGCCGAGCAACAGCACCACAGCCGCGAGGAGCTGCTTCGCGCGTTGGCGCGCGTCCCCGGGGTGTACGTGCCTGCCTGTTACGAGGCGCGCTACGACGGCGTGCGTCTGGTGGGGGTGGTACCCCGGTTCCCCGGCGTCCCCGATCGCGTAGAGAAGCGGGCGATCGGCGACCTGGGGGAGTGGCCGTACCCGAAGCGCCAGCTCGTTCCGCTCGTCGAGGTGGTGCACGACCGGCTGAACGTAGAGGTGTTCCGCGGATGCACGAGGGGATGCCGGTTCTGCCAGGCGGGGATGATCACGCGGCCGGTGCGCGAGCGCCCGGCTGCGCAGGTCGACCAGATGGTGCACGAGGGGCTGGCCCGCACGGGGTACGACGAGGTGGCGCTGAGCTCGCTGTCCTCAGCCGACTTTTCGGGCATCGAAGGCGCCGTGTCGTCGGTGATCGACGATCCCGAGTGCTCCGGCCAGGTGTCTGTGAGCCTGCCGAGTCTGCGGGTCGATGCGTTCACGGTGGACCTGGCTGTGCAGATCGGAAGGGTCAGGCGCACAGGCCTCACGTTCGCCCCCGAAGGCGGGACCTGGCGCATGCGCCAGGTCATCAACAAGCTGATCGGAGAGGAGGACCTCTACTCGGCGGTGGACTGCGCGTTCGCCCAGGGCTGGAGGCGGGTGAAGCTGTACTTCCTCATCGGGCTACCGACCGAGACCGACGTGGACGTGCTCGGCATCGCGGAGCTGGCCCGCCGCTGCGCGGAGATCGGTCACCGCTACCACCACCACGTCACGGTGACCGCGTCGGTGGGCGGCTTCGTGCCGAAGCCTCACACGCCCTTCCAGTGGTTCGGACAGGACACGGTCGAGGCGCTGCGGCGGAAGGTGGATATGCTGCGTGACGCCTTGCGCGGAGCGCGCGGTGTGTCGCTACGCTGGCACGACGCCGAGGCGACCGCGGCCGAGGGCATTGTGAGCCGCGGCGACCGGCGGGTGGGGGCGGTCGTGGAGCACGTGTGGCGGGCCGGCGGGACGTTCCAGGAATGGTCCGAGCATTTCGACCTGGGTCTGTGGATGGCCGGCCTCGAGGCCGCGGGACTGAGTCTCGAGGACACCGTGTACCGCCATCGTGAGGAGCACGAGGTGCTCCCGTGGGATCATTTGTCGGCTGCGCTGCACAAGGACTTTCTCTGGCACGACTTCCGGGAGGCGCTGCGCGAGCGGGGTCTCGAGGACTGCCGGTGGACCCCGTGCTACGACTGCGGCGTATGCACGGGTCTGGGTGTGGAGCACGTGGTGGCCTCTGGCGTCCCCCCTGCGGGGGGCAGTCAGGGAACCGGGCAGGACACCTCCGGCGGTGGGGTCGTGCCCGTGCGCTTCGTACGCCGAGAGATGGCTGTCCCGGTGGGCGCTTCTGCGAGCGGGAGCAGCGCATGATCGTGCGCATGCGTTTCACCAAGCTCGGCAAGGTTCGTTGGACCAGCCACCGTGACGTGGCACGAATGTGGGAGCGCGCGCTGCGCCGCGCCGGCCTGCCGGTCGCCTATACGGGCGGATTCTCCCCCAGGCCACAGCTCAGCTTCGGTCTGGCACTTCCCACGGGATGTGAGTCCGTCGCCGAGTACCTCGACGTGACACTCGAGACGGAGGTGGAGCCCGAGGTGGTGGCGAAGACGCTCGGATCACTGCTACCGGCGGGGATCGTGGTAGTCGCTGCCGACGAGCCCGAGCCGGGCTGTGGTTCGCTCCAGGAGGATGTCACCTCTTGTACGTGGGAGATCTCCGTGCCCGGCACCACCCGGAGCGAGCTCGATGACGCCCTGTCCAGGGTGATGGCGGCTGCGAGCCTCCCGGTCCGGCGCGAGCGCAAGGGCCGCGCCGTGTCAGACGACCTACGCCCCTCACTGTTGGTGCTCTATGCCGCAGATACACACGACGCACACGCCGCACACGACGCGCCCGGGACGAAGCTCGTCGCCGAGCTGGGTACGCGTCCACGCGGCGTACGTCCTGCCGAGCTCGCCCAGGTCGTGGGCATCGAGCTCGGTCTCGCTACAAGAACATGTCAATGGATCGAGCGCGGTGGCTCGAAATTCGAGCCCCTCGACGTGAGGGCGGCGGTTGCCGCCGCAGCCGTGGAGCGCGCCTCGTGAGATGTAGAAGAAGGGATTTTCCCCATGTCCGAATCGAGCGCCGGGGAGCCTGCGGCCGAATCCTTCGGTTCCTTGCCAGCCCCCGCACATCCGCATCAAGCAGCGGCGAGGCCCGAGCAGGCCATCCCGCTCGCAACCGACGACCAAGAGGACCTTGCTGCGCCGGGGCCTGGAGAGGACCGATTCGTCTCGGACGCGCCAGAATCTGACGGCGCCGGACACGGCGAGAGAGCCGACGGCGGTTCCAGCGATGGCGACAGCGCCGGCGGAGACGCCAGGGACGGAGTCGCAGACGCAAACGGTGACGCTGTTGCCCCGGGTGGCACAGGGACCTCCTCGGCGCGCCGACCAAGGCGGCGTCGTCAGCCGGGGGCCAAGAGCGCGCAAGTGCCTTCGGAGCTGGCGGAGAACCTGGTGTCTGGAGTGGGTTGCGCGCCGGACGGCGGCTCGGTAGGTGTCGCTGAGCCGGTAGGGCGTGAGAGCCCTGTCGAAGCCGGATCGGCACCGACCGAGGCAGTGCTTGCGAAGCGGACCCCCGGTGAGATCGCGTCGACCACTTCGCCCTCGGCTCCCAAGGTCGGCGACACCCGCCGCCCGCCGCCTCGCCCTCGTATCGGCGACACCCGCCCCGCCCCGCCCCCGGGCGTGGCCCGTACGCCGGTACCCGCTGTCGGACGAGTCGCCGCCGCACGCCCTGCGACACCGGCTCCCACCACAGCAGCGGCGGAACCCCCGGCCGAGCAGCCCCAGACCTCCGCCGCCAAGATCGGGCGTTCCAGACGCAGAAGCGGGCGCGAGCGCCGGGGCCGGCCCGTGGGCCGGTACCTCATGTGCGTGCACGTGCGGCCGCATGCCACGCAGATAGCCGTGCTCGAGGGCAGGATCCTCGTCGAGCACTACGTGTCGCGCGCGTCCGACGATGCCACCCAGATCGACGGCAACATCTACCGGGGCCGGGTCCAGAACGTCCTTCCGGGCATGGAGGCTGCGTTCGTCGACATCGGGACCCCGAAGAACGCCGTGCTTTACCGGGGGGACGTCCGCTACGACCGCGACGACATAGAGACGGCTTCGAGCTCGACGCTTCGCATCGAGCAGATGCTGAAGCCCGGGCAGCTCATCGTGTGCCAGGTGACGAAGAACCCCATCGGCGCAAAGGGGGCGCGTCTCACCCAGGAGGTCTCGCTGCCGGGTCGCTTCGTGGTGATGGTGCCGGACTCCTCGGCCTTCGGCATCTCGAAGCGTCTAGAAGACACCGAGCGGAGGCGACTGCGCCGG
>JBELAS010000156.1:0-4431 GCA_049508615.1 Acidimicrobiales bacterium | reverse complement strand
CACGAACACGTCTTCCAACTCGTCACGGGTGCGCTGGACGAGATGGAGGCGCCCTCGCGGTGTTCCGCCAGCTACCTCGGTCAGGTCGAGTCGATCTCCGTTCAACCGGTCCCGGTGCTGCTCCTCTTCGAGGATCGCACGTCTGTGTGCCAGCAGCTCCTCGATTCCCTCACGGACCTCTTGCAGCCTCTGCCCAGCTGCCGGGCGCTCGGTGGCGTCCAATCCCCCGACCGCGCTGCGGGCTGCGGCAAGCGCGGAGCGCTTCCCGAGTAGCTCCACCTGTGCCTCGTGCAGATCGCCCAGAGTCGCCGCCTGCGCGATCCGCTGCGCGGCGTGCTCGGTCAGCGCCCCTGGATCCATCATCGGGCTCTTTCCATCAAAGGGAGGTTAGAACGCCTGCGTACCACCTCGAAGCAGAGCACGGCGGCGGCCATCGACACGTTGAGCGACTCCGCCCTTCCCGCCATCGGAACCGTCACTTGACCGTCCACCGACGAGCGAAGCCGTTCCGGCAGTCCGGCCGCCTCGTTCCCGAGCACCAGTGCGACGGGTAACGCCAGGTCCACGCCTGTGTGCGGAACCCCGCCATGCGCCACCGCTGCGAGCCGGCGCATGCCACGGCTTCCGAGCACTTGGAGAGTCTCTTCCGGACCCCCGCCCACGACGAGCGGCAGATGGAGCACCGAGCCGGCCGACGCCCGTACCGTCTTGGGGTTGAACGGGTCCACCGTGCCCTCGCAGCACACGACCCCGTCGGCGCCGGCCGCGTCCGCCACGCGGATCACCGCGCCCGCGTTACCCGGGTCGCGCACGTCCACGCACACGATTACGAAAGTCGCAGAGGCCAGGTCCTCGAGGGTCGCCCGCGGCGTGCGAACTACCCCCAGTACCGATTGGGGCGTCACAGTGTCTGCGATACGCTCGACGACCCCCGGAGCCAGTTCGAACACTCGAACACCCGAGCTCGCGGCACGGTCCAAGAGCCGGCCCACCACCGGCGACGCCCTGCCACCCGAGGCGACGAACAGTGCCTCCACCTCGACCCCGGTGTCCAGCGCCCCCGAGAGCAGCTTCTCCCCCTCCATCACGAACACACCCTCGGAGCGGCGTGTACTGCGCCGGCGCAGAAGCCGACGCAGACGTTGTACCCGCTGGTGCCGGAAGGAGAGGGTGGTGCTCAGTGCTCTTCCTGTGCGGTGCCTGTCGCCGCCAGCTCGGTACCGTCACCGTAGGCGAGGGCCGAGGTCGCCACGCCGACCAGTTGTGTGAAGGTCGTCGGCTCTGTCACCGCCAGGTCGGCCAGGATCTTGCGGTCGACCACTACCTCCGCCCGGTGCAAGCCGGCTATGAGCCTGCTGTAGCTCGTCCCGTTGGCACGAGCGGCAGCATTGATCCTCTGGATCCACAGTCGTCGGAAGTCCCCTTTCCGGGCCCGGCGGTCGCGATAGGCGTACTGCAGCGAGTGCATGAGCGCCTCGTTGGCAGAACGGAAGCTTCGGCTGCGGTTTCCGTAGTAACCCTGTGCCTGCTCGAGGACGGCGCGGCGGTGCTTCTTGCCGTTCACCGCGCGCTTCACCCTGGCCATGACAAGCTCCTTTCCTCACCACGATCTTGAGTCTTCTGATCTGCCGGAGACCCTGATCCGTAAGCGGTCTCCTATCGGCCGAGCAGTCTCCGCACCTCGCGCCGGTCGGCGGCAGCCACCTCGGTTTCGCGCCCGAGCCGACGAGTCCGTGTACTCGGCTTCTTCTCGAGAAGGTGCGAGCGGTAGGCCTTGCGTCGCCGCAACCTTCCCGTGCCGGTGACCTTGAAACGCTTGGCGGCTCCCCGATCCGTCTTCATCTTCGGCATGTCAGCTCTCTCCCTCACCAACAGGACCGCCTCGGTCCGAAGCGTCGTGTCCATCGCCCGACGCGCTATCGCCCGGTACGCCCTCCTCCTCACCAGAGGCCACTAACGTTTGAGTGCCACCATCCTCCCCGTCGTGCGCCGCACGAGCAGCGGCCGACTGCCTGGCCCGCTTGTCGGGGGCCAGCACCATCACCATGTTGCGGCCGTCCAGCCTCGCCTCGGACTCGACGCGCGCCGTGCCGTTCACTTGCTCGGCCACCTGGTCGAGGATCTTCTTCCCCAACTCCGGATGGAAGACCTCTCGACCACGAAACATGATCGTCACCTTCACCTTGTGCCCCTCGCTCAAGAACTTGAGCACTTGCCGGGTCTTGGTCTCGAAGTCACCCGGACCTATCTTGGGCCGGTACTTCATCTCTTTGATCCCGACACTGACGGTCTTGCGCCGCGACTCCT
Organism: Acidimicrobiales bacterium; assembly: GCA_049508615.1. Taxonomy (GTDB): domain Bacteria; phylum Actinomycetota; class Acidimicrobiia; order Acidimicrobiales; family UBA8190; genus Bog-564. The sequence continues at coordinate 2,124 of JBELAS010000156.1, read as the reverse complement.
TCGCTTTCTGAGCTGCGTCGAACTTGAACTTCCCGTAGTCCATGATCCGGCAGACCGGCGGGTCGTTCTGCGGAGCAACCTCGACGAGATCGAGATCGAGCTGCCGGGCCATGGCCAACGCCTCAGGCAGTGGCTTTATCCCGAGCTGGACTCCGTCCGGGTCCACGAGTCGCACGTCACGTGCACGGATGCGCTCGTTGATCCTCGTCTCGCTGGTCGTGGTGGTGCTGGCGATGCGACAACCCTCCTATCCTCGGCAGGCCCTGGACGTCCCAAGACCTCGAGCGGAAGCGGGAACAGCGCCCTCGGTTTCGTCCGAGGCGGACCACCATGACCCGGCGCACCGCATCAGTGGCCGGGTGGGGGAGCACCCACGGCGCAACCCCGCTTTGCTCTTTCACCGGAATACGCTATCAGTCGTGAGCACTCTTTGGACGCCCGGAGGTGAGCATCCCGTCGGACGCGCCACCGACGCAGACCAAGCACCGAAGACGGCCGGGCAGCGAGCATCGAGACCCCCCTCGCAGGTCACCGGGCCCGCCGGGACGGAGGATCTGAGCCCCGAGGAGCAGGAGCAGATGACCGCGCGTCTCGAGGAGCTTCGGCACCAGCTCGTGTCCACTCCCGCCGAGGTGGTGGTGGCCAACCACGCGTACGGGCTCTTCGAGCTGGCGGCGATCCATCTCTCGCAGAAGCCCCCTCGACTCGACGACGCGCGCTTGGCCGTGGATGCCATGGCCGGGATGCTGGAGAGCCTGGCAGGTCGCCTCGGCGAGCCCGAGCATTCGCTTCATGACGCCCTTTCGCAGATTCGCCTGGCGTTCGTCCAGATCAGTGGAGAGTCCGGCACTGCCGGCGGCGAGGACTCGCCAGGCGAAGCACCGCAATAAGCCTCAGGTGTCCGCCGCGGCGCGGGCCGTCAGTTGGCGCGCCTCGAGACGTCCGAGATGACCGGGGACGAGAACAAAGACGACCCGGCTCCCCACCTCTATCCGCCGAGAACCGTCGACGACCTGCGTACAGTGGAACGCGTATCGGGTGCCGCCGTCATCGACGACCGTGCCGAGGCCGCGCGGTTCGTCGAATTCCGACACCACGCCGTGACGGATTCCTCCCCGCTCGGTCAATGGACGGACATCGTGCCGGTGCCCGAACTCCTCAGTGCACGATCTTGGAAAGAGGCAGCTCGATTATGTCGGTGGCCCCCCGGTCCTTCAACGCCGGGATCAACACGTTCACCTCGGACTTCTCCACGACCGTCTCCAGGGCGTAACCACCCCCGCCCGAGAGCTCCGAAACCGTGGGCGCCTTGAGCGCGGGGAGCACCGCCACCACCTGCCCCAGCTCCGAGCGCGCCACGTTCAACTTCAACAAGACCTTGCCGCGTGCCTCCAGCACCCCGAGCAGCAGGGTCTGCAGCTGCTCCATGGCGTGACGTTTCTCGGCGTCGGCGGCAGCGATCGGATTGGCGACGAGCTCGGTCCGCGAGACGAGCACGGTGTCGACGATGCGTAATCCGGCGGTACGAAGAGCTCGCCCGGTCTCTGTGATCTCCACCACCGCGTCGGCGATCTCGGGAACCTTCGCCTCGGTGGCGCCGTAGGAGAGGCTCACCTCCGCCAGGACTTCGTGCCTCTCCAACCAACGCCTGGTCAGCGCGGGGTACTCGGTCGAGACCCTGGCTCCGGCCGGCAGATCCGACACACTCGTAACCTCGGAGTCACGTGCCACGGCCAGCACGAGGCGTATCGGGTTCGCGCTCGTCTTCGAGTAGCCGAGCTCCCCCAACGAGACCACCTCGGCACCCGTCTCCTCGATCCAGTCCCTGCCTGTGATCCCCAGATCGAACAGTCCCTCGGCGACGTAGACGGGGATCTCCTGGGGTCGCAGGATCCGGACCTCCTCGACACGCGGATCGTCGATGCGCGCTCGGTAGTCGACGTTCGAGCCGCGCACCACCGTCAGATCGGCAGCCGCGAAGAGGTCGAGAGTGGCCGCCTCGAGTGACCCTTTGGGCAAGACGAGCCGTAGCATCGGGTCTCAGACCACCTGCACCGGGAGCGCTGGAAGCTTCCCCAGGAGGTCACACATCTCCAGAGCGGCGAGAGCTGCTTGGTACCCTCG
>JBELAS010000155.1:0-4472 GCA_049508615.1 Acidimicrobiales bacterium | reverse complement strand
GGCGGAGCTGTCGTGGACCTGGCGAACCGGGTGATCCTGCGTCGCGCCGGTCTGGTGGTGTGGTTGCGCGCCAGGCCTGAGACCCTGGCAGAACGGGTGGGAGACGGGGCGGGTAGACCGTTGCTGGCGGGCGTGGGCGCCCACGGTCCGGGTGGCGACCGGGGTGCCGGCACGCGCGGCGGCCCCAGTGGTGAGGCGGATCGTGGTCGGAGCACGAGCGTTGCGGGCGGCGCACTCGACGCCCTGGTCCGTATAGAAGCCGAGCGTCGCCCGCTGTACTCGGAGGTCGCCGAGGCCGTCGTGGACGTGGACGGGTTACCGGCGCGAGACGTGGCCGAGCGTGTCGTAGAGCTGGCTCACCGAACGCGAGGTCTGTCCCCGCCGCCCGGAGGGAGCCCGAGAACGTGATCTCGGTACCCGTGGAGCTCGGGGGGCGCCGTTACGACGTGGCGATCGGAGCCGGGGCAGGGCGGTTGTTGTCGCAGGTGCTTCCCCAGAGCGCGCGGCAGGTGGCCGTCGTCACCCAGGAGGGGATCGACTTCAGCGTCGACCCCGGCGTTCCTGCGCAACGTTTCGAAGTCGCGGCTGGTGAAGCCGCAAAGTCTCTTTCCTCGGTCGAGGAGCTGTGCCGTGGCTTCGCCCGTGCCGGGCTGGCCCGCTCGGACGCGGTGGTGGCAGTAGGAGGGGGAGTGGTGAGCGACGTTGCCGGTTTCGCCGCCGCGGTGTACCTACGGGGCGTGGCTTACGTGAATGTGGCCACGACGCTCCTCGCACAGGTGGATGCCGCCATAGGTGGGAAGACAGGCGTGAACCTCGAAGAGGGGAAGAACCTCGTAGGGGCGTTCTGGCAGCCGGTTGCCGTGCTCTGCGACACCGACGCCCTTGCCACCCTCCCTGCGCGTGAATGGGCCTCGGGGCGCGGCGAGATGGCCAAGTGCGCCTTCTTGGGGAAGCTCCTTCACGGTCCTGGGAGCCATCCGGGGTCCGGCGACGAAGGATCGTGGTTGCACGAGCTACCGCTCGACGAGCAGATCGCTCGTTGCGTGACGATAAAGGCAGCCGTGGTCGTCGCGGACGAGCGCGAGGGCCACCAACGCATGCTGCTCAACTACGGGCACACCATGGCTCACGCGCTCGAGGGTGCTGTCTTGGGTGGCGTCGCCAACGATGACATGCGTCACGGGGAAGCTGTGGCCATCGGCCTGATGTTCGCCGCCCGGCTGGCACACCGTCTGGGCCGTATCGACGACGACCGGGTGGCGCTGCACCGCAAGGTGCTCGACAGTTTCGAGCTCCCCACCGAGCCGCCCTCGGGAGCTTCGGCCCGCGCTCTCCTGCAATTCATGGCCCGCGACAAGAAGGCCCGCCACGACTTCACCTTTGTCCTCGACGGCCCCGATGGAGTCGAGGTCGTGCCCGGGATATCGGAGGTGGACATCCTCGCTACCCTTGCCGCGATGGGATGTGGCCCATGATCAGCAAGAGCACCGCCGAACCGAGCTGCGAAGGGAAGGTCGTGTTGCTCCTGTCCGGCCCGAACCTCGACCTCCTGGGGGACAGAGATCCCGAGACCTACGGGCGCGAGACCCTCGCCGAGCACGTGGCCGCGGCCACCGAGGAGGCCAGCCGCTACGGGCTGGTGGTCGAGCACCACCAGACGAACCACGAGGGTGAGATCGTCGAGCTGGTGCACGGCGCGCTGGGCAGAGCGGACGCCGTCGTGATCAACGCAGGCGCCTTGACCCACTACTCATGGTCGTTGCACGACGCCCTCAGCGCCTTCAACGGCGTAGTCGTGGAGGTCCACCTGTCCAACCCCCAGGCGCGAGAGCCCTGGCGACACACCTCGGTGGTGGCCCCGGTGGCGGACGGTACGGTAGCCGGGTTCGGCGGGCTCGGTTACCGCCTGGCCATGCGGGCCGTGGCAGAGCTGTTCGCAGCAGCGCCACGCGAAGACAAGACCCGGGCACGTCCGAGCAAAGGTACGAGGTGAGTTTCGGCTCGTCTCGTACCGCGGCGTCCATGGAGCTCGCGCCTATGGAGGTGGCAGGGCGACTGCCGCGGCTGCGCTCGCGACTCGACGAGGCGGGCGCCGAGGCCGTCCTCGTCACGAACCTGGCGAATGTCCGCTACCTGACGGGGTTCTCCGGCTCGGCGGGGAACCTGCTCGTCGGTGTCGACGAAGCCTTGCTCGTGACCGACGGGCGTTACCGCGCCCAGGCGGTAGAGCAACTGGGCGCCGCCGACCTGTCCGACGTGGTCCAGACCTCCGTGGGCAAGCTGGAGGCCCAGCGGGAGGCGATAGCTGCGGCGGTGGACCGGATGAGGGCGCGCCGGGTCGCCCTCGAGGCGCAGAGCGTCACCTGGGGGACCAAGCGCCGCATAGGTGAGCTGCTCTCCCCGGTGGAGCTGGTGCCGACCGAGGGACTGGTCGAGCAGCTGCGCCAAGTGAAGGACCCCGGCGAGCTGGACAGGATGGCGACGGCGGCGATCATCGCCGACGCCGCCATCGAAGAGGTGCTCGGGATGCTCGCCGAGGGCCGCAACGAAAAAGACGTGGCCCTGGCGCTCGACACCGCTATGCGCCGTCTCGGGGCCGAAGACCGCGCGTTCGACACGATCGTGGCATCCGGTCCGAACGCGGCCAAGCCGCATGCTCGTCCCTCTGCGCGCCCCATCGTCCCTGGCGACTGCGTGATCGTCGACTTCGGCGCGACATGCGAGGGATATCGCTCGGACATGACCCGCACCTTCTACGTCGGTGGGGAGCCGACCGGCAACCTCGGCCGGGTATTCGCGGTGGTCGCAGAAGCGCAAGCCGCGGGGGTGGCGAGGGTGAAAGCCGGCATCGAAGCAGGGGACGTCGATGCCGCCTGCCGAGAGCTCATCGCCGCGGCGGGCTGGGCCGAAGCCTTCGAGCATGGAACGGGACATGGTGTCGGCCTTGACATCCACGAGGCCCCGACGGTGTCGGAGGGGTCGACTGCTATTCTCGCCCCCGGCTTCGTCGTCACGGTCGAGCCCGGTGTGTACTTCCCCGGAGTCGGCGGAGTCCGTATCGAGGACACGGTGGCAGTGACCGACGACGGCTGCCGGGTGCTCACCGGTTTCACCAAGGACCCTGCGGTACCCACCACATAGCTATATCCACTACATAGCTGTACACACGACATGGTCGTACCCACGACCAGCCGCCCGAGAGAGGAGCTCACTGCTCGATGGCTGTCACCACCAACGACCTGCGAAACGGGATGACCCTCGCGCTGGCTGAGGGTCTCTTCTCCGTGGTCGAGTTCCAGCACGTCAAGCCCGGCAAGGGTGGGGCTTTCGTGCGAACCAAGCTCAAGAACGTCCGCACCGGGGCCGTGCTCGAACGCACCTTCAGGGCCGACGAGCGTGTGGAGCAGGCCATAGTCCAAAAGCGCGAGATGCAGTATCTCTACAAGGATGGAGGCGACTTCGTGTTCATGGACACGATCTCCTACGACCAGGTCCATGTGGCGCGCGAGACCTTGGGGGACGCTGTAAAGTTCCTGAAGGAGGGGGACAGCGCGGTGCTGCAGCTCTACGAGAGTGAGATCGTCGGGGTGGACCTTCCAGCCGCAGTCGAGCTGCAAGTCACGCAGACCGAGCCGGGAGTGCAGGGCGACCGCGTGTCGGGTGCTCGAAAACCGGCGACAATGGAGACCGGGTTGGTCCTGCAGGTTCCGCTATTCGTAAACCCTGGTGAGCGCATCAAGGTGGACACCCGCACCGGTCAGTACCTCACGCGCGCCTGACTCGGCGCGAAACTGGCGATCGTGGGAGCTGAGCGCCGGAGACCGGCGCAGGGCGAGGGGCCCCGCCACGAGGCGCGCGAGCAGGCACTGGCGCTGCTCTACGAGGCCGAGCTCAAGTCCTTGGAGCCCGCCAGGGTGCTCGAGGCGGTTCCCGCGGCGCCGGATCCGTTCGCGTTGGAGCTGGTCGAGGGGGTCGCCGGGCACCGCGTGCAAATCGACTCCCTGGTCGCTGATGCCGCAGTCAGCTGGGAGATCGAGCGCATGCCGGTCGTGGACCGCACGATCCTGCGGCTCGCCACCTACGAGCTGCTCGAGCAGCCTGCCATTCCTGTGGCGGTGGTGATCGACGAGGCGGTCGAGTTGGCGAAGCAGTACTCCACGGACGCCTCCGGGGCCTTCGTGAATGGGGTCCTCTCTCACATAGCCCGCCAGGTACACCCCTGACCCGCCAGGCGGCTCGAGAGAGTCGGCCTCGTCACGCGCGCCGACGTCGCTATTCGAGCGACTCGAGCGCGAATGTCACTGCACATCGATGCAAGAGGATCCGCGGACAGGCGTTGGCCCTATCCGTGGTGTCTCTGGAAGTGCTAGCGTGTCCCGACGGCCGTGAAGCGGGTCCTGCGAGGCCCGAACGGAACGTGGAGGAGCCCGAGTGGCCGAGCGAGAGCGCAGACTGACCACACCTCGCGGTGG
>JBELAS010000154.1:0-4519 GCA_049508615.1 Acidimicrobiales bacterium | reverse complement strand
CGACCCACAAGACTACGGCCGCGAACTTCCGTGTCGTCATCTGCACGCCCTCCTCGTGCTCGGCGGTCCTGTGAGACGCCTCCTCGTTCTCGGCCCCTATGTCGAGCTTCTTGAGGGTCTTCCCATGAGAACCTTCTCGTATTTCGACCGACCTCGTGTGCAACCCATCAGAGGCACGTTAGGAGATCGCGAGCCTGAGGCACGGCCAGCCCGGATCCTTGGGACCTGTCGCCCAGCGTCCCACGATCACCGAGTGGACGTGGACTAGCTGTTGGCTCAGCGGAACCGTCCAAACTGCCGGACCCCGGACCCCACTCGCGCTTCCTCCCTAGTGACATTGCCGCACCCTCGCACTGGTGAGCCCGTTGTCCCCCGTACCGGGAACGACAAGTGGCTAGTGGCTTCTCAGCACCCTGAAGGGCAAGGCCGGGGGCTTCCAATTCGAGCCTCGTGATGCTGAGGCTGTCTCACAGGCGTTCAATCTTGTGATTCGGCTGCTCTGAGGGTCAATTGACCGGTTCGTGAACGTTCCCGTGCCGCGATGCGTATCCATGGCTGGAGTTCCGCAAGTAGCTCGCGTGATTGCTCGCATCGACTGAAGTTTCGGCCGCATCAGAGGCGGACCGCTGAAAGGGGTCACCGTGGATTTCAACACCGATCAAGTCGCGTCGCGCCTCGTTTCGTGGTTTCCTTCTGATGGATCGGGAGGCCCGCAGCGTCTGCGCCGGTCCTGGCGCCCGCTGGCGGCTGTCGCGACTGGATTAGCGGCGGTGATGGTGGCAATGCCGGTGACGGCATCAGCAGGACCGATTGCCGTCTTTCCTCATCAAGATGGAAGCTTCTTGTCCCATCTTTCGACGCTCACTGTCGGACCTTCGACCGTGCCGGCCACCGGCGATGTGAACCCCTACGGCGTGGCCGTCGTGCCGTACAGCATCGGAAGACTCGGAGCCGGCAGCACGCTGGTGAGCAACTTCAACAACTCCTCGAACGCGCAAGGGACGGGCACCACCATTGTGGAGGTGTCACCCCATGGCACACAACACCTCTTCGCCCAGATCAATCCGGCCTCGCTGCCGGGACCTTGTCCGGGAGGCATCGGCCTCACCACCGCCCTGTCGATTCTCCCCGGCGGGTGGGTGGTAGTCGGCAGCTTGCCCACCACTGACGGCACCGCTGCCACCGCCGGGGCGGGCTGCCTGCTAGTGCTCGACAGCCAGGGACGAGTGCGCGAGACATGGTCGGGTGGCGGCATCAACGGCCCCTGGGACATGACCGCAGTCAGCGCTGGCAACGTCGCTTCGCTCTTCGTTACCAACGTCCTCAACGGAACGGTCGCGGCGGATGGCGGTAACCCCAGCCAATCTCCAGGCAACGTGGTCGACAGTGGCACGGTACTGAGGATCGACGTCTTTTTTAGTCCGTTTCGGCCACCCTCCATCGTTTCGAGAACCGTCGTCGCGGACGGGTTTGGCGAGCGTACCGATCCGGTCGCGCTTGTCGTCGGGCCCACCGGCGACGCTCTCGCTGGCGACGGCACTCTCTACGTAGCCGATACGATTGGGAACCGGATTGCCGCGATCCCCAACGCGCTGTGGCGGTTGACACCGGTGCATGGGGGAGGAACGACGGTGTCGGTCGGGGGTTCCCTGAACGGGCCGCTAGGCATGACCATCGCGCCTAACGGCCACATCCTCACTGTCAACGGAGGAGACGGCAACATCGTCGAGACCACCCCGGGCGGCACCCAGCTACCAGCCGTCCAGCTCGACGGCTCCGGAAACCCGCCAGGTGCCGGGGCACTGTTCGGGCTGGCCATTGCCCCCTTCGCAGAGGGGGTGCTCTTCGTCGACGATGCCACCAACAACCTGGATTTGCTGCACTAGCCGAACCCATCGGCAGGCGCCAGTATCGGCCCTGTGACCTCGCTCCCGGTGCCGACTCCGACCATTTCGAGGAGCACGAGATGCCCTTGCACCTCCTCGAGGACGCCCTCTTTCTTGGCTGGAGCGCGGTGACTCCAGGGTTTCGGATCAACCGAGATTGCCCACGACGCTGTTCCTGAACGATATTTCCACCTGCCTCTGGTGACATCCCGCACCTTGCAAGCGGCAGACTCCTCGGGTCGGCGACCGGGGTCCCTCACCTTTGTAGTCTGCGCGACGGTGGGTGATTGTGGAGACGAGGCGGACAGAGAACGAGGGCAGGGACGAGATGGAGAGCTTCGAATCGTTCGACGGCGTCCGAATCGCCTACGAGGAAATAGGACAGGGAGACGCCACGCTCTTGCACCACGGCTTCGCGTCCGATTCAAGGATCAACTGGGTGCGTCCGGGTGTCGCCCGAGCGATCGCAGACGCCGGGCGGCGGGTCGTGCTCATCGACGCCCGGGGCCACGGGCGCTCCGAGAAGCCCCACGGTGTCGAGGCATACCTGGGCGGAGCCATGGAGCGCGATGTACGGGCGCTCCTTGACCGCCTCGAGATCGAGGAGGTCGCCATGGTGGGATATTCGATGGGTTCGTTCGTGGCGATCCGTCTCGCTGTGTCCGACCCGCGTGTGCGCTCGCTCGTGCTCGGTGGGACAGGTAGCGCCCCGGCGAGCACCTCGAGCCTAGAGCAATCGGAGAGCATCGCTGAGGCGCTCGAGGCTGATGACAAGTCCGCCATAAGGGACCCGAAGGCGCTCGCTTTCCGGAACTTCGCCGAAGCGACTGGTGCCGACCGTTTGGCTCTGGCAGCGATTCAGCGCGCCCGCTGCGAGCCTCCCGGCGAGGAGAGCTTCAGGGCTATCACTGTGCCCACTCTTGTGGTGAACGGGGAGCGCGACGCGCTGTTAGGACCACTTGATTCGTTGGTGGAGGCGATGCCTCAAGCGGAGCTCAAACTGGTTCCCGGCAACCACACCTCGGTGGTCGTGAAGCCAGAATTCCGCCAAGCGATCGTGGAGTTCTTGTCGAAGAACTGACCGTGCTCTACGTCATCGAGCATTCGCTCATTGCGGTGGCCCCGTACCGAGCTTCACCGTCGTGGTCTGCTGCTGTCCCGACGAGTCCACGTACTGCACCGGCACCGAAGCGTCAGGTTTCTCGATCAGCATCACGTTGGTGAGCGAATCAGGAGAGGTCACGCTGTAGCCGTCTACCGAGGTGATGGTGTCACCCGGTGCCAACCCGGCTTGTGCGGCGGGTCCACCGGCTACGACGTTTGCGACATACGCACCCGAGGTCGAAGAGCCCGACCCGTTCCCATTACCGAGCCCGCCGGAGCCGCCGGAGCCGCCGGAGCCGAACCCGCCACCGCCGGAAGAGTCGACCTCCACCCCGAGGAAGGCGGTCTGACCGATGTGGACGGTCGAAGACGCGGATCCCGCCTTGATCTCTTTCGCCGTGCTCAGCACCTGGTTGACCGGGATCGCGTAGCCCTGAGCACCGGGGGACTGGAACTGAAATCCTTGAGAGCCGGCGGTGTCCATGCCGACGACCTGCCCGGAGCTGTTCACGAGTGGGCCACCTGAGTCACCTGCAATGATGTTGGCGTTGGTCTCTATCAGACCGTTCACCTGCTCTGATGTCCCGTCGACATCGTCGCTGGCCGTGATGGACTGGTCGGTCGCGGTCACCGAGCCGCCGGCATAGCTGGGAGTGCCACCGGCACCGTTAGCGTTGCCGATGCCGACCACGCCTTCACCGACGCTGACCTTCGACGAGTCGCCAAGGTTCACCGTCTGCAGGCCGGAAGCATCGACCAGTTGGAGAACAGCTACGTCCTGGGAGCGGTCATAGCCGACCACGCTCGCGTTGTAGGTCTTGCCGCTGCCTACGTCTGTGACGCTTATCTTGGTCGCGCCCTCTACGACGTGATTATTGGTCAGGACCTCGCCTGTGGGTGTGAGCACCATGCCGGTACCCGCCCCCTGCAGGCTGGTGTAGTTGCTGTTGTTGTTGATCGAGGTGTTGATGTCCACCAGGCCCGGATCGACATTGTTGGCGATGGAGCCCGCATCGGCAGGACCACCGGAGTTCGAAGAGCCCTGGCCCGAGCCGGAGTTGCCCGAGCCGGAGTTGCCCGAGCCGGAGTTGCCCGAGCCAAACGGGTTGAAGCTTCCCCCTGAGTTGCCGAAGGGAGAGCTGGCGCTCGGCAAACCTCCGGATGTCGCCGACGTGTTGCGCCATAGCACGTGCCCGACCAAGATCCCCGCGACAGCTGCGAACACGACTCCGGCGACAACTGCCATCGTGAAGATCGTCATACCGACGTGACGAGGGGGTCCCGGCGGTGAAGCAGTCCACGGCCATGTGGGGCCGCTCTCGGGCCAGGGAGCGTGTCCCCAATAGCTCGGGCCGTCATGGTACGGAGTGGACCCGCCGTAGCGCGGGCCGCCGTACGGGGGTCCAGAGCCACCAGGAGGCGGGCCGGGTGAAAGCGGTCCCGGAGGGAGGGGGCCAGCCGCCGGCGAGCCGGGCGACGGCGGCAAGTCGGCGTGCTCCCCAGGCACAGCGGCATCCCTCGGAGCTTCG
>JBELAS010000153.1:0-4533 GCA_049508615.1 Acidimicrobiales bacterium | reverse complement strand
ACGAACACCGCCGACACGCACCGGCCGACTTCAAGCCAGTAGTTGGGGCCGAACGTCTCGGCGCCCGCTGTCGTACGAGAAGATAGGTAGCCGTTCACGAATCCGTTCATCTGGAGGTGATCGGAGGGTGACGTGCCCGCCATCGTCCACTGGGGGCTGAACGGTGTCGTCGTCAAGAAGATCGTCTTGGCAGCCCCGGTAGGTCGGCCAGAACTTCGAGTATTGGAGCGAGGTGCGACTGCCTTCCACCAAGTGTTCTTGCCAGCACCGCTGAAGAGCTCCACGATATCGTGGGCACCGAGCGCTTGCGATGTCGAGATCGTGACGTCTCCCGCCTGGAGCTGCAGTGGTGGCGTCACTTCCCACCCGTTAGACGGGGTCAGTGGGACGACGACCCCTTGGACCGTTGCATTCTCGGATCGAGGGTCGGACCGCCCGACGACGAGTCGATACGATCCGCTCCGTGGCACAGAGATCGTCTTGGACGATGCTTCGCCCATCACGTCGATCCCGCGCAGGGTGAGTCGAAGGTCAGTGCCAGGGGAGATGTTGGCGCGTGTCTCGAACTCGATCTGATCGATCGCGCTGAGGTCGATCGGTCGAGCTGGCGCGCCCTTCACACCAACGGTGGACTCCGGAGACCCGAGCTCCAATGACAGCGTCCGAGAACCTACGGGCAGGATGGGCTGGTAGGTCGAGGTCGTGCCGTGAGTATCAGTCAGCGACACCGTTAGGTCGGCGAGGGGATACGTCGCGTGCGTATCCACTATCAAATCCAGCCGTTGGCCGCCACTGAAGTTCGAAGGCGAGAACACTGTCTTGGCGGCGAAGAAATGGCTGACCGGGTGCGCGTGACCTTTGATCGTAACCGGGAGTACCCGATTCGATCGGTCCACGCCGGGATCAAGCGAACCACTTATCAATGACAGGGTCGTGGGCAACTGGTCGTACGATCGCGTCACGACGAGGGGTGATGTAAGTTCATTCCAGTAGCCGCCGGAACTGACATCGGAAGCTCCGAGAAGAGCCTGCTCTCGTATCACGGCCTTGGTCACCGCACCCGCGGGCGCGACGATCATTTGATCGAGGCCACTCAGGCTCCCGTCGACGTGGATTCCGATCGTGTGGCACCCGCTCGCGGGCTGGAGGGTGGCAATCCTTCCCCATACCCAGCCACCCACATTCGGCGCGTTGCTGCTCAACGATTCGGCATTGTTCCCGTCCACCGAGGCACGGACGTCTCCCCCCAAGGGGGACACGAAGTAGCGAATCCACACTTCGCCAGCAGTATTCGATGCGCAGATCTTCTCCGTCGTGGAAGCCGGCCCGTTCGCCACCAGGAAGGTCGGCGAGATATTCGGTGAGAACAGTTGTCCCTGAAGGCCGCCCAACTGGGATTGAATCCACGTGTTGCTGTCCAAGGCGTCCTTCTCCCAGGCGGTCAATGGCACCGTCTCGCTCACGCTGTTGGCCAGATCGAATACCGTCCCGGGTCCCGACCATGCATCGAGCGCCAAGTCGTTCCATCCCTGGCTGGGGCTGAAGCTCACCTCACTTGCGTCGCTAAGGAGCTCCTGACGCGCGCTCACGGAGCTAGGGAGGTCGGTTGCGAACACGATGGGACGTGACGAGGGGCTCGAGGATCCACGGCCCGAGTCGATGACCAGCTGTTCCAGGCCGCCGACGCCCACGGTGACAGACGAGGGTGATGAGACGGTGTTTGACGATGCCCTGTAGGCATCGAGCCACTGATTGGCGTCTACTTCCGTGAGCCCCGAACCTGTCGACAGGAGCCGGGCGCCGTCTGTGGCCCGCGCCCCGGCGTCGAGCCTCACCGCCACGTAACGCCGCCCGCCCGCCGTTAGCAGCTCGCCCAGGTTGGATTCGGGGACGTTTTCGAGCGCGTCGGTGAAGAGCTCGTCGTAGAGACGACCGGATGCCGGCCCGAGCCAGGTCACGCTTCTGGAGGAGACGGGGGCGGGCGCCAACCAGGAGGTCTCGGGTGGGAGCTGCCCACCGATGAGAGGAAGTTGCGCTCGAGACGGGCCCCAGTCTGGCGACGGTTCATTGCCAGAGGAGTCGAGCGGGAGCCACACGGTCGAGCCAGGCTCACGGCTCTGGACCTGTGCAAGCTGATCCAAGGACGCGATGTACTGCTTCGGAGGCTGAACGGGTGTCATGTAGCCGTCGAGATCACCTGTCAGCAATGGGCCTCCGACAAGAAGGCATCCAGCGACCAGAACGATCGCCGACGCCCCCGTGAGTACCCGGGCTGCGCCGGCAGGGATCTGTGGGCTTGCCAACGTTGCGAATGCGAGCAAGAAGAGACAGAACATGGTCTCCGGGACCAGCTTGTACGGGCCCTTCAAGAGCACGTACGCCAGTTGCCTCACCCCAGGTGCACTAGCGATTCGCGCGTAGATGCTCCCCAACGGGGCGTTCGTACCGTTTGCCATGAAGACGAAGACCACGCCCGCGGTGGCGACCCCCAGTATCGTCCAATCACGTCCGCCCATGAACAGGCGTATCCCGGCCAGCACCACAAGCATGAACATGAGGCCAGAGCCGATTACCCAGCCGATGTGTCCTACTGCGAGCGTCGTCAAAATGCCACTCACCTGGTTGTACGTGCCCCTGATAGTGTCGTAGACAGGCGTATACGGACTGAGGGTGAACATGTCATTGGTATTGAAGATCGCCCACGACGTGCCGTTCGCATAGTTCGAGTGGAACCCGAATACGGTAGGAAGTAGCCAGTACATGCCGCTGGCGCAGACGGCCACGACAAAAGCCCCCAACACGCACATTGATTGCCTGAACCGTTGAGCCCAGTGATGAGGCGGGGACAGTACCCAGACCACTGCAAGAATGGCGACCAATATGGAATGGAAAGCGATACCGTAAGCCGTAAAGGTCGCAATGGCTACGACGCCGGTAAGCATGCTCCACAAGACACGAGCAAGCCATCCCTCCACCTCTAGGCTCTTGACGGTGAAGCGAAATGTCAGCGGCAACAGCGCGTACATCCAGAGGTAATACAAGTGGATGGACTCGATCGCCACCCAACCGTTGATGGTAAAGATGGTGCTTGCCAGCAACGGCCAGATGATCGGGACCTCTGTTCCCCGCAGACGGCGCAACCACCATCGCGAGGTCGAGAACATGGCCGATCCCATAGTGAAATAGGTAAGTGCCAGAAAGAGCTTCTGTGCTATGGCGGTGCTGAATAGGCTCAGGAACAACAGATTGGGTGGTGCTTGGCTCAACGTCGCGCTGTTGTCCGTACCGAACGCCGAGTTCCAGGCCGTTGCCCAGTTTTGCCACTCGGCGGCATGTCGGATGTTCACGGCGAAGTCGGCCGAGTATTCGATCCAACCGTCGTGGAAGAGAACACCTCGGAGGACAACGAGCGTGAGCACCGCTGGAAGCCACAGCATTCCAACGGCAGTACCCGAGCGAAGCGCTCGCCACACTGTCGATAGCTCGTAGCGGCCAGCACGCCCATGCTCGTGGCGAGAAACCGGTGACAACGGGGGAACCACCTTCTGCAAGGTTGTTGTCACGAAACCTCTTGTTCCAGCTATGCGCGAGCGATGTTGAGGTAGGCGTCCACGGTCCGGTCCACGACCGACGCCCATGAGGATGCGAGTGCAAGGTCGGCAAGCCGTGCGCGTAGTCCGGCGCGGACATGATCGTCCTTCAACACCCGCACGACCGTCTCGGCAAGCGCCACGGAGTCACCCACCGGGAAGGTCGCTAGCGGGTAGCCCAACGTCTCGGCAAGAGACGCCACATTGGATATCACGACCGGTGTCCCATAGGTGGCAGCCGACGCGAGCGGTCCGCTTGTTGCCATTCCGACTCGATACGGCAGTACGAGAACATCCGCAATTGCAAAGAGATTGGGAATATCCTCCTCCTCGATGAACGCAAGCCGTCGGGTCACCTGGTCCTGGGAGGGCCGGTGCCGAGACGAAGCCTTGGGGTCGGCATCGCGGGCCGAACCGCCCGCGACGAGAACCTCGATCCCGTAATCAGAGAGCAAAGGTGCCGCTGCCTCCAGGGTCTCGATGCCCTTATAGGGAAGCTGGTAGCCAAAGAACACAGCGCGGGGCACATCCGCCAGCCCGAACTTCCTGAGTGCCGCGCCCCGATCGGGAAGCGTCATCGGCGATTCGATGCCGTGCGGAACTACAATGGACAGTGACGGTTGTGCGTAGGTATGTACCGAAGCGAGGATCGACCAGCCGTGGGCGATGACAAGATCACTCTTCTCGATGACCGACCTGGTGATCGATTCGTAGATTCGGCGAATTGCCCACCATGGAACGCCCGACGCGTAGGCAGAAGTAAATTCTCTATCGAGAGGCCCGCGAGGCAGGACGCCGTGCATGGTGGTGGCAACCGGAAGCCCTGACATCCGGCGAACGTTGCGGAGCAAAGTCGGTACCTGCCTCGCACCCTTGAGTCGTGACCCGAACATGAATAGTTCGTACTGCAGGTGAACGAGGGACGCACCCGTACTTTCAAGGG
>JBELAS010000152.1:0-4538 GCA_049508615.1 Acidimicrobiales bacterium | reverse complement strand
GCATTCCCACCGACCTCGAAGCTGTCCCCACCAGCTCGCGCCCACCCTCGAGGCGACAGTGCTCGAGATGCGCCGGGTGCACCCGAGCTGGGGACCGCTGCGGCTCCTCGATCAGCTGCGCCGCCGGGAATATCGGAACCTGCCCAGCCACATGGCCACCTATCGGGCTCTGGTTCGCCACGGCCTCATCGAGGCCAAGGAGCAGAGAAAGCACCTGGTCACCTACATGCGCTGGGAGCGGGGCCGGCCCATGGAGCTGTGGCAGATGAACGTGGTCGGCGGGATCCTCTTGGACGACAGCACCGAGTGCAAGATCCTCACCGGCATCGACGACCACTCCAGCCGTCACTGGTCGTGCTTGACCATTCCTGCTGGCCAACGGATCATCAGCGTCCAGTGTCGTCACCGGGACCAAGCGACCGATCGGGCGGCCTCAATGGGGGGGAAGAGTCGTCGCGCATCGCTTGGAAGCGGGTGTCGATCACCCGCCAGCTGCGGATGCGAATCGTCTGTGCTCGCCGGGCCAGCCGGTTGCCGGCCACCCGGATGACGAGGCGGCGTAGCGGGCCAATCATGAGCAGCAGACCGAGGGCATCGCCGATGAATCCCGGTACGCAAATCATTACTCCGCCCATGAGGACGACCAGTCCGTCGAGCAATTCGCCGGTGGGCACCTCTCCTCGCGCCAACCTCTCCTGGGTGTGGGCCAGCACGCCAAGGCCGACACGCCGGACGACCAAGGGCCCGAGCGCGCTCACGAAGATCAGGATCGCCAACGCCCAGAGGAAGCCGATCTGTTCGGCCACGACCACGAACGATGCGATCTCTGCGACAACGAACAGCAGCACGCCGAGGAAGAACATCGACCTCAGAGTAACCCCTGTGATAGGTCAGTCCGTGAACGAGAATGCGATACGGCGTGCCTTGGCCACGCGCCTGGACCTTCATGAACGGCGCTCTGGGGCGGTCGTGCGGCCGCCTTGGACGAGCATTAGGAGACATCTGCCGACGAATCGGCTGAGCAATATCGGATTATCTGAGATCCTTGGAACACATCCAGCTACGCACTATCAATCACGTATAGGTTGGTGTCGTCAATTCAACAATGATGCCTTGACTTGAATGACGCGACGATCCGTCGTCGCGAGTGTAACGAGGGAGGACTCGTCATGGGTTATCCGCCTCCGAAGCGACGCCGGTCCGTCGACAAGTCACTCGGTTTCGCATCTGTTTCAATCGGATCTTTCGTCACTCGAGGGCGTAGGCATCGCAGAGGGGAGTCGCGACCCAGACCGCTTGAGACCAGACGCAGGTTCGCGAAAACGATCGCCGGTTTGGCGGTCATATGTACGGCGGCCGCCGCAACGCTGCTCGTGCCGGTGTTCATGGCGTCGGCTGTGTCGATCGCCTTGTTGCCGTTCCAGGGTCACGGATCGATCAACGAAGCCTACGTCGTCGGCGCCACTCCGGACTCCCGCCTGAGGGTGGTCAACAGAGCCGGCACCGTAGTCGGATCGGGGGTGGTCGACAGGCTCGGAAGCCTCATCGTGCGCAATCTCACACCGGGTGCCGGGTTCCGCTTTGAGGAAGGTACCGGAGCGAACAAGCGTTCCACCGCGGCATTTTCGGTCCTGTCCACAGCGTCGACGCCTCGCCCGTCGTTCTACTCGTCCCAGCATCTCCACGCCGGTCTCAACTACGTGCGGGTGCGCGACGGCATCCTGCTGGCGGCCACTGTGCGCTTACCACCCGGTAAGACCCTGGCCGACGGCCCCTTCCCGACGGTGATCGAGTACTCCGGCTATACCGTGGCCGCTCCTCACAGCCTGATCAACGCGCTGGAGGGAACCGCCCCGTCGAACGATCCATTGCTCCCTGATTCCGTCACCTTGCTCGGCTCCGTCATCGCGCCCGTCCTGGGGTTCGTCACCGTCAGCGTCCAAATGCGCGGGACGGGCTGCTCGGGCGGGGCCTTCGACCTCTTCGGCCCGCCGTCGGACTACGACGGCTATGACGTCATCCAGACGGTGGGGGCACAACCCTGGGTGTTACACCACAAGGTCGGCATGGTCGGGATCTCCTTCTCGGGGTTCTCCCAGCTCATAGTGGCGGGCACGGACCCCCCGGACCTGGCCGCCATCACTCCTCTCAGCCCCACCGACGACCTGTTCTCGACCGGTTACCCCGGGGGGATCGACAACGATGGATTCGCCGCGAGCTGGATCGCCCAACGCATCGTCGATGCCAAGCCCGCACCCCAGGGCGGCCAACCGTGGGCGGCTGCCGAGATCGCGGCGGACGACAAGACCTGCCTCGCCAACCAGCGCCTCCATCTCCAAGCCCACAGTCTCGAATCGCTCGTAGGTCCGGGGTTGGCCCGGACTCCGTCGTTGTTCGACCCACGCTCGCCTGAGGTGTGGGCCTCGCACATCAAGGTGCCCGTCTTCCTGGTAGGCGCTCTCGAGGACGAGGAGACAGGTCCTCAGTGGCCAGACCTCATCACCGCCTTGAAGCGTGACAAGGACGTTTACGTCACGATGCTGAACGGGACCCATACCGACTCGCTCGGGCCCGACACGATCTCCCGATGGTTGGAATTCCTCGACATCTACGTCGCCGGACGCGTGCCGAGCGCAGCTCCTACCCTGGCGTCGCTCGCATCCGCCGTGTACGCGAACGTCACGAACGGAGCAAAGTCCGTCGCGCTCCCCGCCATCCGCTTCACGACGGAACCCTCCGTGGCTACGGCCAAGGCAGCGTTCGCGGCGCACGATCCTCGGGTCCGAGTGCTCTTCGACAACGGCGGCGGCAGTCTCGGCCCCGGATGCCTCCAGCCCACCTTCCAGGCTGGCTTCTCCACCTGGCCCCCTGCCGGGACCATCATCCGCTACAGCCTCCGCCCCGGCGGCTCGCTCTACGCGAACGCACTGCACAATTCCTCCACGGCAGCTTTCCGGCCCAACCCGGCCGTCCGACCCGCAGATGACCTGCCGTCTTCCGCCAACGCGTGGACCGCCCAGCCACCCTATGACTGGACGCCGGTTCCGGCGACCAACGGGATCGCCTTCGAAACCCCGGCGTTCACCGAGGCAACGACGATCGTCGGTCCCGCCAGTCTCGACCTGAGGCTCGAGTCGACGGCGCTCGTCACCGATCTCCAGGTGACCGTCACCGAGGTCCAGCCCGGCCAGACAGAAGAGGAGTACGTCACCTCGGGCTTCCTGCGCAGCAGTAACCGCACCTTGTCAGCCGCCTCGACCGTCCTCGACCCCGTCCCCACCTACCTGGCATCGGATCGTCGCAACCTGCCGAGAGGGCGCTTCAGCCTCGTCCGCATACCGATCGACCCCATTGCCCACACCTTCCGGGCCGGCACCCGTCTGCGCATTGTCATCTCCGCCCCCGGCGGCGATCGTCCGTCGTGGACATTCGATACACCGGCGACGTACAACTCGGTCATCGACACCGTGGCGCTCGGGGGCATCAACGGCTCGTCACTCGTCGTCAACGAGGTGCGCGGGGTCGTCCCCACCACCACCTTGCCCGTATGCGGGGCGCTGCGGGGCGAACCGTGCCGGGCATATGCCCACCTGGGCAATCAGACCTGACCTACCCCAGTCCCGAGCTGGTGGTGCGAGGAACTGCTCTGATTCACGAGAGCCGTCACGACCTCCATCGGAGAAGTATCGAGCGCACGGACTGGATGTCGAACTTCTGGCCTTGATGACGCGGAATTCGTGGTGATGGACCAGGCCGACTTGGCGCAGTGCCGGGCTCCACGGCCCCGAGGCGTCGTGCGACCTGTTCGAACCCACCACAGACGACCTGATCGACAGGTAAAGGGGTCATCAGGGGGCGGCGGGTCCTAGCGAGACCGGCCATACAGCCGGGCGATACAGCCGGGCCCTACAGCCGGGCCCTACAGCCGGGCCCTACAGCCGGGCCCTACGGGTCCTATGAGATGGCCGACGGCGGTCATATCATCTTCGCTTGATCGCACCGTGACGGGACCGCTCCCCCAAGCCGATTACGAGAGGATCTTCCGGAAGGTACCCCGCCTTACCGCCGAGGTCGTCGTCTGCTCCGAGTCCGGTGTGCTGCTGGCCCGTCGAGCTGGGGGACCGTGCGACGGTCTGTGGAGTCTCCCTGGCGGGACGGTCCGATTCGCCGAGACGTTGACCGACGCCGTGCACCGAGTCGCGCTCGACGAGATCGGCGCCGATGTCGGGATCGATGAATTCCTCGGCTACATCGAGTACCCGAGTCATGCCCGGCAAGGACTCGACTGGCCGGTCGGGCTCGCGTTCCGCACACACCTGGCCCTTCCCAGAGGCGACGTCCTGCCCAGCGTGCCGGACCGGCTCGAGTGGTTCGTGGGGCTCCCAGACGAGATGCACGACGAGCAGAGGACGTTCCTCCGCCTGCACGGCCTCGTCCGCTGAGGTGTCGAGGTCACCGGACAGCAGTCGCCGGCCATGATTACCGCCGATCGCGCTGACAGGAGGAGGGCCCTGCTCGTCACGACTCCGGAAGTTCCG
>JBELAS010000151.1:0-5620 GCA_049508615.1 Acidimicrobiales bacterium | reverse complement strand
GTGTAGGTCTGGCGGAGCGAGGCCACACGAACCCCGAACGACCCTGGTGTCTGCAACGCTTCCACGTCCTTCTGGAGGCGGTTGAAGTCCGAGAACCACAGATCGACGACATCACTGGAGAACTTGACGTTCATGGCACCGGACTGCGACACGGAGAGCGTCCCGGCCTGGATCCGCGGGATGACGGCGAAGAATGCCTTGCTGTCAGCCCGGAGCGCCGGTGTCGATACGAACGTCCGATCGGCGCGCATCACGGAGACTTCCTGTTGGATCTCGGCGCCGAGGTCGACGCCCATGAGCGCACTGAGCTGGCTCTCTTTCAGGCCGAGCTGCGACCCGTACGTCACGGCGTACGTCGTGTTGAGAGCGTTGATCGTCTGTGCGGAAGCCAGAGCGACCTGCTTGAGCGCGATGGCGTCCTTCGCCACCACCTGCGCACCCAGCCGATAGGACCAGCGCGACGAGGCGTCCGATGCAGTGAGAAACGCCACCGACACCATCGGGATGAGGACGACCAGCACCAGGACGAAGCGCACTCCTGGGCGCCACCGAGACCTGGCCGGACCGTCGTCCTTCACCTTCGAAAAGATGCTTGCCTCCTCTTTGTCGACTCGACCATCCCGCGACGCGTCAATGGCCTGGCAACATCCACAGGTTTCGGCATTTTCGCGACCGTTCTTTACTCCTGAGCAGGCCGTTCTTAACCCTAAGCAGGCCGTTCCTTGCCCCTGAGCAGGCCGCATGTCCTCAGGTGGCTGGTGTCCAACATGTCCTTCTGTGTTGTTGAGGGCGTGTTCACACCCCGCTCAAGCTCACCCGCGGCGTGTACGTCGGCGCGACCGGATCGGAGACCTGATCCACGAACATGAAATCGCCGTGTGAGAGGCGCATCGAGTATTCGGACCATACGCCCGAGATCTCAGAGGTCCCCGCAGGTATCACGCAATTGGTCTCGGTGAACCGGGTTGACCGGGGGTGCTGAACAATCCAAGCTAGTGGTCCTCGCGTGCAGAGGGGAACACGGTGCTGAAACGGGTCGCCGGGGTGATCGCAGTCGTGTGTGCTCTGCTCGTAGCCGCGTGCGGTCTCGTGCTCGGCGCCGGGGAGATCCCGGCTCTGGCGGCCTCCTCGACTGCTTCTTCTTCTGGATCGGCTTCTTCTTCTGGATCGGCTTCTTCTTCTGGATCTGCGACTCCAGCGGTCTTCGCCAACCCCTCGACCGGTCTCGCTGACGGAGAGCACATCCAGGTGTCGGGCTCGGGCTTCGATCCAGGAACACAGGTCGGAATCGGCGAGTGCGAGGCCGGTGCGACCTCCGAAGCGGACTGCTACCTACAAGACGTCGGGTATGCCACGACAGACCAGAGCGGCTCCTTTACCACCTCATTCGAGGCGGCACGCGTGA
Organism: Acidimicrobiales bacterium; assembly: GCA_049508615.1. Classification (GTDB taxonomy): domain Bacteria; phylum Actinomycetota; class Acidimicrobiia; order Acidimicrobiales; family UBA8190; genus Bog-564. The sequence continues at coordinate 4,215 of JBELAS010000151.1, read as the reverse complement.
TCCAAGTCAGCCCTGCCTCAATCGGCGCCACCGGCGGCTCCCTTATCGACTGCGCCCAGGCTGACGCCTGTGTGCTCGGGGCAACCGAGTTGTCCGATTCTTCCGAGGCAGCCATCGTGCCCATCGGCTTCGACCCCTCCCTCCCTGCTCCAACGCCCTTACAGGTGAGCATTCAGGTGGCTGGAGGAACCATACAGATCGCATCCGACGGGTCCATCACGCTCAGCGGCACGGTCTCTTGCAACGAGCCGGCCACGGTCCACATCGAGGCGAGCATGTCGCAGCCTCAGAGCGAGGTTCGAGGCTTCGCGTCGGTATCGGCTACGAGCTGTGACACTTCGCCATCGCCGTTCACAGCGATCATCTCGCCTGTTCGCGGCATTCCCTTCGAATCAGGACCGGCGGAGCTTCAGGCCACCGCATGGGCACAGTCAGCGAGCCCGAGTGCTACCGGCCAAGCCACAGCGAGTGCCACCCAGACGCTCACGTTGCAGGGCCCGCCCGTCAGCTCGAGCACTCGTTACTATCTGGCCCTCGGCGACTCGCTCGCAACAGGTTATGCCGCGGGACCGGGCCAGGGGTATACCGACGACCTACTCGCCCATTTCCAGTCCCAGGTCCCTGGACTGCAACTCGTCGACCTCGGTGTCTCGGGTGAGACGACGAAGAGCTTCATAAACGGCGGACAGCTACAGGCCGCCGAGGCGTTCCTGGCGGCGCATCAGGGTCAGGTCTCCTTCGTCACGATCGACATCGGAGGAAACGACATCGTCGGATGCGGCTCCGTGACCTTGCCGGCGCCCTCGCCGACGGCATGCGTGAACTCAGCCCTGACCACCATCGCCACCAATCTCCGCACGATCCTGTCGGGACTGCGCCAGGCAGGTGGAACGGACCTCAAGATCTACGCGATGAACTATTTCAATCCTTTTCTCATCGACTGGTTGCTGGGACCCGCGGGCCAGGCCGCCGCACAGGGCTCGGTGAGCTACTTCTCGGAGTTGAATTCCGAGCTCGCGTCGATCTACACCGACTACGGGATTCCGACCGCGGATGTGGCTACAGCGTTCCACTCCACGGACTTCACCAACATGGTGGACTCGCCCTGGGGTTCAGTACCACAAAACGTCTTTCTCGTATGCTCATGGCTCGACGTGTCCTGTGATGCCGGAGGCCCGGAAGGTTTCGGTGATGACGCCGACGCGGCCGGCTACCAGGCGATAGCTACCGCGTTCGAACAGGTGATCGACCTGAGCGCTCCGCCGTCCACGACACCCTCGGCTCCCGTCGTAACCCCCACCGCCCAGACCACTCCGCCCGTAGTTGCTACAACATCAGGCTCCTTGCCCTATACGGGATTCCCTGTCCAAGAAGTCGCACTCTTCGGCCTCCTGCTCGTTCTTCTGGGCCTCGTTGCGATGGGAGTCTCCGCGGACCGGCGGCGCACGGAGAGGGACTGGGACGCTCCGATGACTTGGGGACACACCCTGCCGCCCGGAACGTGGCAGACCGCGGATGTACACACGGTCCATGCCGAGGCCGACGGTTTCACACCGGATGAGACACACCGGGAGCGGGCGGCAAACAGCTGAGCGTCACCCACGGAAGAAGTATTCCTGTACCCACACGTTCGGACTATCGCGGAGCGAGTTAACACCCCCGCTCCGCGATAGTCATTGAACGATGCCGATCAGCTCACAGGCTTGACTGCACTCGCCTGCATGCCCTTCTGGCCTTTCGTCACGTCGAATTCGACGCGCTGGCCCTCGTTCAACTCGCGGTAACCCAGGACCTGGATCTCGCTCTGGTGAACGAAGAGATCCTCGCCCCCATCCTCGGGTGTGATAAAGCCGAAGCCTTTGGTCGCGTTGAACCACTTCACGGTTCCGGTAGCCATTTCTGTTTCCTCTCTCCACGCACGAACCTTGCGGGAGACTCAGGGAAACCCGGCAACGGCGCTCATTTCCTGCGTGACGTAGATGGAGCGCTTAGTCAGCTTACCATGCGGTGCACCCGGTCGACGGATCGCTGGGGTATGTAACAGCGCTATCGGAGAGCAAGACCGGCAAGATTCCTGCCGGTCCTGCCGGTCCGCGTAGGGTCCTAGTTCATGGCATCGTGGACGACAGACGACATCCCGCACCTTGCAGGGCGCACCGCCGTGGTAACCGGAGCCAACAGCGGCCTGGGCTTCGAGACGGCACTGGCACTGGCGAGGGCCGGCGCCCATGTCGTCCTCGCCTGCCGGGACCAGTCCAAAGGCGGCGACGCCATCGACCGTATCCGCCAGACGGTGCCAACCGCCGACGTGCGGCTCGACCGGCTCGACCTCGCCGACCTGGCGTCGGTACGGGGGTTCGCGGCTGACTTCTCCACCGAGCACGACGGTCTGGACATCCTCCTCAACAATGCCGGCGTGATGGCGATCCCCCGCCGGAAGACCGCCGACGGTTTCGAGATGCAATTCGGCACCAACCACCTCGGCCATTTCGCCCTCACCGGATTGCTGCTCTACAGCCTCCTCGCCCGGCCCGGCGCCAGGATCGTCACGGTCAGCAGCCCGGTGGCGAGGATGGGTCACATGAGGTTCGACGACCTCGAGGGTTCGCGCCGATATGGCAAGTGGACCGCCTACGGCCAGGCCAAACTGTCCAACCAGCTGTTCGCGCTCGAACTCGACCGCAGGGCGACCGACCGAGGCGTGGACCTCGTTAGTGTCGCGGCCCTCCCTGGTTTCGCGGCCACCAATCTGCAGGCCGTCGGCCCGCTGATGGTTGGGTCGCGGATCATGGAGAGGATCAACGATCTCGGGAACTCGGTCCTCGCCCAGCCTGCCGCCGTCGGGGCCCTCCCGAGCCTCTACGGCGCGACAGCGCCCGGAGTTCGCGGCGGTCAGTACTTCGGCCCCGACCACCTCTTCGGCATGCGGGGACATCCGAAGCGGATAGCGTTCGTCCGGGCCGCCCGAGACCCCGACACCGCCCGGCGTCTGTGGGAGGTATCCGAAGATCTCACCGGCGTCCGGTTTGGCGCCCTCGACCCCAAGGGTTAGTCGGCGCTCGTACCGTCGCCAGGTATCGACTTTACGGGGACAAGACACTCGCGAAACTCCAGGACAGCGCAGGGGCCGGTCCGCGCTACACGTACCTGGGGATCGTGGCAGTCACCTCGACGATCCTCTACTACCTCTATTACCTGATGGGGACCGTCTCGCCGAAGATGATCCCCTATTACCACATGTCGTTCCTCTACATCCTCACCCTGCTTGCGGTGTCGAACGCAATCGGCGCGTTCACAGCCTGGGTGGGGGGACTGACAGACAAGATCGGCCGTGCCAACCTCACCATCTACGGCGCGCTCCTGCTCGGGATCATCCAGCTTGGCATCCCCCATATCCACTCCAAGTTCGACTTCGCTGTGGCTTTCTGCGTGGTCGGGATCATCGAGGGTGTCATCCTTGTCTCGACCGCGGCGCTCATGCGCGACTTTTCGCCACAGATGGGTCGTGCGACTGCAATGGGCTTCTGGGCCCTCGGCCCTACGGCAGGCAGTCTCATAGCCAGCCTCGTAGCCACCCGGACCCTGCACCACCTCCACCCCTGGCAGGACCAGTACGACATCTCGGGCGTGGTGTGCATGGTCGTGGTGGTGATTGCGTTCTTGTTCCTGCGTGAGCTCTCCCCGCAGCTTCGTGACCAGCTCATGGTGACCGAGCACGAACGCGCCCTTGTCGAGGCACGCGCGAGAGGTATCGATGTGAAAAAGGCCATGGAGCACCCTTTGCGCTCGATACTGCACCCGGAACTCATCGCTTCGTCACTCGGAATATCGGTGTACTTCCTGTTCTATTTCGCGTCGGTGAGTGTCATGACCGTTTACTGGGTTGTCGTCTTCAACAGGTCCACCGTCGATGCCAACGGCATTAACACCTGGGGTTGGGCGTTCGACTGCTGCGCGCTCGTGCTCGTAGGGTTGATCTCTGACCGCCTGAGGGTGCGAAAACCGTTCATAGTGCTCGGAACCATTGCCACGATGGTCATGATGATCCTCTTCACCTTCCAGGTCGACCACTCTCATGCTGGCTACTACTCCAACGTGCTTTTCATAGTGCTTATGATGTCGGCGATCGGCTTCACCTATTCGCCGTGGATGGCCCATTACACAGAGCGGGTCGAGGCCTACAACCCCGCGCTTGTGGCGACTGGCTTGGCTCTA
>JBELAS010000150.1:0-4567 GCA_049508615.1 Acidimicrobiales bacterium | reverse complement strand
CCGAGCTCTACCGTTCACCTGCTGCCTCCTGAGCGCGGATCGTTCGGATCCGAGGAAGGCGTCTCAAGGCAAGTCACAGAGCTCCCTGTGCGCGGAGGTGCAAGAGAAGGCGTTTGGCTATAGGGTTCGGCTCTACTGAGCGAGTGCACGTGACGTCCCTTGCTTGACGGACCGTGCTGAGAGCTTCTCGTAGAGGTGCAACACGCGAGACGGGCTCGGAAGTCGGGCGGCCGGGGGCGGCCAGAGGGGGGAAGATGACACACCGACTTCGCAGGTCCACCGGTGCCGTGGCTGTCGCACTGGCAGCCGTGATCATCCCGGCGATGCTGTTCTCGACCACGGGCGCCGGCGCTTCATCGCCGGCGGTCTCGGCGTCGAGCCTCCCGGCGGTCACGATGATCCCGCCGGGGACCGGGGAGCACGGCCATCCGTTCGACGCGGTTCCCACGACTGCTGCTGTCTCGGGGGCGCCCGTCATCGACCTGAAGGCTCTCGGTTACGTGGAACAGGAATTCCTGATGTCGGGCGGCGCCACGGTGTACGGGCAGAACGGCCTGTGGCTGTCCGACGGCCATTGGGGTGTGTCGGTATCCCAGACGAACGTGCCGTACACCACTCGACTGCTCGTGCGTTACCCGACCAACCCCGCGAAGTTCAACGGTACTGTCGTGATCGAGTGGCTGAACGAGTCCATGGGCATAGATGCGGATCCGGGGTGGGCTCAGTTGTACAACGAGCTGCTGAGCGATGGCTACGCGTACGTCGCAGTGACCGCGCAGAACGTCGGCATGAGCGACCTGAAGTCCTGGGACCCGAAGCGCTACGGGGCGCTCGGCGACAGCAACGACGGCCAGTCCTACGACATCTTCACGCAGGCCGCGCGGGTCGTGAAGGCGGACAACTCGATCCTGCTCGGGAGGCTCACGCCGAAGAAGCTGATCGCGCTGGGGGACTCGCAGTCGGCTTGGCGCCTCGACACCTACGTGAACGCGATCCAGCCGCTCACGCACGCCTTCGACGGCTTTCTGGGCGTCAGTCGCGCTGTGACGGCAGCCCCGATCGGCAGTGGGTTCATCTCGGTGAGCCCTTTCCCGGCCCTCATTCGCACCGACAACACGACGCCGTTCATCCAACTCAACACTCAAACCGACGTCGTGGTCTTTGATGCCGCGGCGGCCAGGCAGCCGGACAACAATTACCTGCGCACATGGGAGGTAGCCGGCGCCGTGCACATCGATGAACATGAAAGCGAGTACGAGCTGGCGATCGATACGCGCGACATCCCTAGTCTAGCGGTGCCACACTGCGTGTTCGGCACCCCGATCGAGGGGACGGGCAGCGCCCTCGACGGGATCAACCAGGTCGACAACATGTCGCTGTTCGAGGCCGAGGACGCCGCACTGGTGGCCCTTCAGAAGTGGATCACGGACGGCACCCAGCCCCCGCACGCCCCGGCGATCTCCACGACACCGGTGCTCTTCGGCTTGTACGACCTCGTGAACCTCGACCAGTACGGCAACGCCCTCGGCGGGATCCGCCTGCCGGACATCCAGGTCCCGACCGAGTTCTACTCACCTATCAACTTCTCCCAGATCAACCAGAGCAGCCTGAACCCGGTCACCCTCCTGGGCGAGCTCGAAAGCGCGCTGGCGCTTCTCAGCACCGGCAGCATCGACGACCCCGCCCTGCAGGCGACGGCCATCTGTACGCTGTCCGGGTTCTTCCTGAACTTCGGTGACGCGACGCTGCTGAGGCTCTACCAGACGCCGGCGAACTACGCCGCGAAGTTCACCGCAGCCGCCGAAGCGGACGTGGCAGCCGGCTTTCTGACCCCGGCGGATGCCGCGGCTGCCATTGCCAACGCCGATGCCGGCTACGGTCCGCCGCAGAGGCCGCTCTTCTCGATCCCATGAGCTAGCCCGTCCGGGCCTTTCGTCGCCGCGCGCGGTCTCGTTCACGCACCCGGCGATGGGTCGGGGCCGCGAAGCTCACGTGGTAGCATCGAACTGTGCGACGCGGCACTGGGCCGCGTGCACGGGGTCTTCCTCACAGGTTCTTCGTGTCCGTGTTGTTTCGGGCCTCGCGGATCACCGAGGCGGGCCCGGGATCCGGTGGTCGACGAGCGGCTGCCGAGCCCACAGCGGCCGACGAGTGGCCGTAGAGCAGCGAAGCGGCGCGCTGGCGCCGCCCGACGAAGAGCGAAAGCGAGAAAGACCATGACCACGACAGCCGGACGGCCGTCGCGGCTCGGTGCATCGCATGCCCGGCGCAAGCACGTCCGCGCGGGTGACGCACCGCGGCGCGACGCACCTCGCCGCGACGCAGCACCCCGGCGCGACACACAACGCCGCGACGCACAAGTAGTCGCCGACCCCGGCCGGGGCGGGCCCCAGGAACCCGGCACCCCAGGACCGTCCACGACATTCGCCGAGCTCGGCGTGGTACCCGAGCTGATCGCAGTCCTCGAATCCCAGGGCATCTCCACACCGTTCCCGGTCCAGGCCCTCACCATCCCCGACGGCATCGCAGGGCGCGACGTGTGCGGAAAGGCCAAGACCGGGTCGGGCAAGACACTTGCATTCGGGTTGCCCCTCTTGATGCGCGTCGGTAGAGGCGCCGAGCGTCGCCCCCGGGCGCTAGTGCTGGTACCGACGCGCGAGCTGGCCACGCAAGTCGCCGACGTGCTCGCTCCGCTCGCCGCGGCGGTCGAGCGTCGGGTCGTCGTCGTCTACGGCGGCGCGGACATCGATCGCCAGGTGAAGAAGTTGCGCAAGGGCGTCGACGTGGTGATAGCCACTCCGGGTCGTCTGATCGACCTGTGCGAGCGCGGCGAGGTGTCCGTGCGCGACGAGGAGGTGGTGGTCCTCGACGAGGCCGACCGGATGGCCGACATGGGGTTTCTGCCTCAGGTGGACTGGGTGCTGCGCCGAATCGAACGGTCGCACCAGACGATGCTGTTCTCAGCGACCCTCGACGACGACGTCAACCGGCTCGTGCGCAGACACCTGAGCGACCCGGTTCGCCACGAAGTCGCCTCGGCTGTTGCGACGGTCGAGTCGATGGAGCACCGTTTCCTGCGAGTCCACCAGATGGACAAGGTAAAGGTGGCGGCTGCCATATGCCGGGGCGCGTCAAAGGTGCTCGTGTTCGTGCGCACCAAACGCGGCGCGGATCGTCTCATCATCCAGCTCCAGCGCGAGCATGTGACAGCCCGCGCCATCCACGGCGATCTGCCCCAGTCCGGTCGGGAAAAGGCGCTCGCGAACTTCACACAGGGGCGTATAGCGGTCCTCGTGGCCACCGACGTCGCCGCACGCGGTCTCGACATCTCCGACGTCGATGTGGTCGTGCACTACGACCCGCCCGAGGACCACAAGGCTTACCTGCACCGCTCGGGTCGCACGGCGCGAGCCGGGGGCACGGGGGTGGTGGCGACCCTTGCTCTTTGGGACCAGGTCCTCGACGTCGAGCGAATCCAGAAGCGACTCGGTCTTCAGGCGCCGGTACTGGAGATCTTCTCGAACGACCCCAGGCTCGCGGACCTGGCCGGTTGGGTGCCGGACGAGGGCGTGGCCTGAGAGACCCGCTGGGTCAGCTGCGCACGAGGGCGCTCTCCTGAGCGACCCTTTGCGGATGGGCGCAGGCGCGCTGCTTGTAGGATCACATCCATGGCCGACGAGCACGACGGGTCGGCCATCGCGATCGACGACATGGCGGGGGTGGAGCGCGTCTTGGTGGTGACGGCCCATCCGGACGATGTCGACTTCGGCGTGGCCGGGTCTGTGGCGGTCTGGGTCAAAGCCGGGGTCGAGGTCTCATACTGCATCGTCACCGACGGCGACGCGGGAGGGTCGGACCGGTCGGTCCCGCGCGCGGAGATGGCTGCTTTGCGCCGCGAGGAGCAGCGTGCCGCGGCGGCCGAGGTCGGGGTGGGCAGCGTCACGTTCCTCGGATACCCCGACGGGAGGTTGACACCCAGCTTCGAGCTGCGCCGTGACCTGTGCCGGGTCCTGCGCCGGCTACGACCCGACCGTCTCGTGTGCCAGTCGCCGGAACGGAGCTGGGAGCGCATCGGTGCCAGCCATCCCGACCACCTGGCCGCAGGCGAGGCCGCGGTGTGCGTCGCATATCCGGACGCCCGCAACCCGTTCGCCCATCCCGAGCTCCTGGAGGAGGGCCTCGAGCCGTTCTCGGTCAGAGAGGTGTGGCTCATGGCTTCGCAGCGGGCGAACCGGGCGGTGGACATCACCGACGTCTTCGAGCTCAAGCTGGCGGCGCTGCGTTGCCACCGAAGCCAGGTGGGAGAAGGCGAGTGGCTCGAGCAACGGCTGCGTGGGTGGTTCACCCAAGGAGCGCGCCTCGCCGGGCTCGGAGAGGGCCGCCTCGCGGAGACGTTCCAGGTCGTGGAGATGCCCGACGTGGGCACCTCCTGACCCGAGCCTCTGCGCCTAGTCTCCTGACCCAGAGATTCTTGTAGAAACAGGAATTTCCACACGCTTATCCGCGTTCCTCCCATCGTCAGCGACGATGGGAGGCAATGATGGCGAGACCGGGACGGCCAACGGCC
>JBELAS010000015.1:0-12518 GCA_049508615.1 Acidimicrobiales bacterium | reverse complement strand
GGATCGTCGACGACACCCGCCCGAAGGGGCATGGCTTGATCGTGCGGACCGCCGCGGAGGGGGCCAGCCGCGAAGAGCTCGCTGGCGACGTCGAGCGCCTGATGGCCCAGTGGGCGGCGATCGAGGCGGAGGCGAAGCGTACCACCGCCCCTGGCCTGCTCTATCGGGAGCCAGACCTGGCGGTGCGGATCGTGCGCGAGGAGTTCAACCGTGAGTACCGGGGGGTGGTCATAGACGATCCCGACCTCTTCAACCAGGTAAGTGAGTACGTCGAGCAGGTGAACCCCGAGCTTGCCGATCGGGTCGAGTACTACGACCCGGTAGCCGAGAACCTTCCGGTGTTCGAGCGGTTCCACGTCCACGAGCAGCTGCACAAGGCGCTCGACCGCAAGGTGTGGCTCCCCTCGGGGGGCTCGATCATCGTCGAGCGCACCGAAGCGCTCACGGTGATCGACGTGAACACCGGCAAGAACGTGGGGACCTCGAACCTCGAGGAGACCGTCTACCGCAACAACCTGGAGGCGGCCGAGGAGATCGCCCGCCAGCTGCGCCTGAGAGACATAGGCGGGATCATCGTGGTGGACTTCATCGACATGGAGGTGCGCGAGAACCGGGGCAAGGTCGCCGCAGCGCTCCGCGCCGCACTGGCCCGTGACAAGACCCGCACCCAGGTGTTCGACATCTCTGAGCTGGGGCTGGTGGAGATGACGCGAAAGCGCGTGTCCGAGGGCCTGGTCGAGTCCCTCTCGGGAGTCTGCGCCGTTTGCGGTGGGCGCGGGATCGTCCTCGACGAGTCCCTCCTGTAGGATCTATCTCTTGTGTATGCAGTGATCCAGACCGGAGGAAAGCAGGAGCGGGTGACTGCCGGCCAGCAGCTGCGGGTCGAGCTCATCGACGGCGCCGAGGGGAGCGAGGTCGAGCTGTCCCCGGTCCTCGTGGTGGACGGCGACCGGGTGCTCGCCACTCCTGCCGAGCTCGCCGGGGCCGTCGTGTCTGCACGGGTGATCGGCGAGGAGCTCGGGCCCAAGATCAGAGGGTTCACCTACCGGCCGAAGACGAACTACCGGCGCCGGTGGGGCCACCGCCAGCACTACACCACCGTCGAGATCACCGGGATCGACGTCCCGGTATCACGCTGAGCCCGGGCCAGGAAAGGCCTTTCACTCCGTCGGCTACACGGCCAGAGGCGCGGTAGGACCCCGAAAAGGGCGCCGAAGGCGCGAAAGACAAGGAGGGACCAGAGGTGTCGAAGACGAAGGGCGGGGGCTCCACCCGCAACGGCCGTGACTCGAAGTCGAAGCGGCTCGGCGTGAAAGCCTACGGAGGCACCACCGTCCCGACCGGGGCCATCCTCGTCCGCCAGCGGGGCACCAAGTTCCACCCCGGCGAGAACGTCGGGCGTGGGGGAGACGACACCCTGTTTGCCACGGCCGCCGGCGTCGTCACCTTCGGCACTCGCAAGGGCCGGAAGGTCGTCGAGGTCCAACCCGAGCCCATCAGCTGACCGTCGCCTGGAGGCTCTAGAGACGGGTCACCACCTCGCGCACGATCCCGCCCAGGGTCGGCGCGCGCGAACGTGCGAGCTCCACGAGCGAGGTGGGCGAGACGCTCCCGGGAGCCATGCCCGCGGCGAGGTTCGTCACGACCGAGAGACCGAGCACCTCGGTGCCCAGATGGCGGGCCGCTATCGCCTCCAGCACGCTCGACATGCCGACCAGGTCGGCTCCTAACCCGCGCAGCATGCGGATCTCTGCCGGGGTCTCGAAGTGAGGCCCGCGGAGCTGGGCGTAGACACCCTCCGCAAGAGACCCGTCCACCTTCAGGGCGAGCTCACGTAGGCGTACCGACCAGGCATCTGTGAGATCGACGAAGGCACTCGGGTCGTCCCGGCCCGCCGGCAAGCCGGTGAGAGGCGACGCGCCGGTCAGGTTCAGGTGGTCGGAGATGAGCACGAGGTCGCCGGGAGCGAGCCCTGGTCGAAGCCCACCCGAAGCGTTGGTGATCACCAAGGTGTGACAGCCGGCGGCCACCGCTGTTCGCACAGGGTGTGCCACCTCGGCCGGGGTGCGGCCCTCGTAGAGATGGGGACGCCCGAGGAACACGAGCACCGGGTGGTCGCCGATCGCCACCGACCACACTTCGGGCCGTTGTGCGGCGTTCGTCGACTGGGAGAACCCCGGCAGCTGCGCGAAGGCGAGGCGCGCTCTGGGTTCGCCGAGCGCCTCGGCCGCGGTCGTGAGCCCGGTGCCGAGGATCACGGCTACATCGTGGCGCGCCGTCCCGGTGAGCGAGGCAAGGGCTTCTGCGGCTTCGGTTGCTTCGCCGAGCGGACCGCTCGCCATGTTTCGGTCGAGTTCCTTCGAGTTAGAGGTCGGCGGAATCGGCGGCAAGCTCGCGGTGTAGGCGATCCTTGAGCGCACCTGCGCAGAGGGCCGAGTCGATGGCGCGGTGCTGAGCGGCGACGAGCTCGGAGATCGGGACATCGAGCTCCTCGTGGACTAGCACGTGCTCGTCCACGAGGGTGGTGGAGAAGTAGGCGGGGTCGTCGGTGTTGACCGAGATGTTGACGCCGGCGTCGAGCATTGCCGGCAGAGGATGAGCCTTCAACGAAGGGCAGACTCCAAGTGCCACATTGGAGGTCACCGACACCTCCACTGGGACCTGGTTCTGTACCAGATGCTCGACCAGCGTGGGGTCTTCCATCGAGCGCACGCCGTGGCCTATGCGAACGGTACCGAGCTCCAGCGCCTTCCAAACACTCCGTGGGCCCGCATTCTCGCCGGCGTGCAGCACCGCGGGGACCCCTGAGGCGGCGGCGCGCTCGAAGGACTGCGCGTACCACTCAGGCGGGTACTCGGCCTCGGGGCCGCCGAGACCGATGGCAACCACGTCGGCGGGAACGTTCGGGCTAGTGAGGAACTCGACGGTCCACTGCTGCGTCGGTGGCTCGACGCTGCGGGGAATGTCCACGATCCAGCGCAGCTCGACGCCGCTGTCGTCCCGGGCTCGTCTAGCACCGATGTCCAATGCGTCGCGGTACTCAGACGTGGGCATGCCGTTGGCATGGTGGGCATAGGCGGTGGTGGTCACTTCGGCGTAGCGCACGTGCTGGGACGCCAGCTCGGTCGCCAGGGCGTCGATAGCGCAGACGAGGTCGTCGCCCGTACGGATAGCAGACATGCCGAGGAGGTACAGCTCGATGAAGTGGCGGAAGTCACGAAACCGGTAGCGGGTGGCGAGCCCTTCGACAGTTCCCACGCCGAGGTCGACGTGGTTGTGCTCGGCGAGCTCGAGGAGCAGTGCGGGACGAATCGACCCTTCGAGATGCAGGTGCAATTCGACCTTGGGGATGCGCGAGAGCGCCGCTCGCGCCGCGAGTACCGCTTCCGTCGGTAAGGTCACCATTGCCGTGCCACCGTATCCGAGGGTGGCGCATCTACCTGGTGCCAACGGACCTGCTCGCCCGTAGCGGTGTCGCACCGTGTGTGAAGTGTCGCAGGCGTGCGTTGTGTCTGACGGGCTCTTCGGTTCACGCCTCGTCGTTGTTCCGGCCGGGTGCCACGTTCGCGGTGCCTGGGCACCCGGGCGGGGTTCGACCCCGCCCCTCCCAGCGGCGGGTCCCCGTCCCTGCCGTCGGTCGTGGCACGGCGGGCGAGCCTGCGCATACGCGCCGTCTCTTAGGATCGTCTCGGTGTCAGGGTTCGTCGACGAGGCGCAGGTACATGTGAGAGGTGGTGACGGCGGCGCGGGAGCGGTGTCGTTCCGGCGGGAGGCTCATGTGGCGCGCGGCGGCCCTGACGGAGGTGACGGGGGCAAGGGTGGCGACGTATGGCTGGTCGCTTCGAACAACCAGGCGTCGCTGCTCAGCTTTCGCGACCATCCGCACCGACGCGCCGGCGACGCGAAGCACGGCGGCGGAAAGCGACGACACGGTGCGGCAGGTGAGGACCTGGCGGTTCCGGTGCCGGTGGGCACTGTCGTCCGCGCGAAGGACGCGACCGCCCTGGCGGACCTGGCGGTGTCCGGGGACCGTTGGCTGGCGGCCGCTGGGGGCAGGGGCGGCCGAGGCAACGCCAGGTTCCTCACGAACCGGAGGCGGGCCCCGGCCTTCGCCGAGCAGGGCGAGTCAGGGGAGGAGCGTTGGCTCAAACTCGAGCTGAAGCTCGCCGCTGACGTGGCCTTGGTGGGTTTCCCCAATGCCGGCAAGAGCACGTTGATCTCGCGCATATCGGCAGCGCGTCCGAAGATCGCGGACTATCCCTTCACGACGCTGGAGCCGCACCTGGGAGTGGTCCGCGTGGGAAGACAGGGAGAGGAGACCGAGCTCGTGGTGGCCGACGTTCCCGGTCTGATGGAGGGCGCGGCCGAGGGCAGGGGTCTGGGGCACCGGTTTCTTCGCCACGTCGAGCGCGCCCGCGTGCTCCTCCTCCTCGTCGACCTGGCGCCCGCCGACGGTCGACGTCCGGCCGAGCAGGAGAAGATCCTCCTCGAGGAGCTGCGCCGTTACCGACCCGAGCTCCTCGGGCGGCCGCGCCTCGTGGTGGGGTCGAAGTGCGACCTCTTGGCGATCGAAGGCGGCGGTCTCGCAGGCGGCGCGAACGAGGCCCGTGACCAGCTCGACGAAGATCCCTGGACACCTGAGCGGCGGATCTCGTCGGTGACCGGTGAGGGCCTCTCCGAGTTGCTCGGACGACTCGTAATCCTGGTCAACGAGGCGCGTGCACAGCAGGAAGAGGCCGGCGGCTCGATTGTCGTCCACCGCCCGGTCGGAGAAGGGGTGGAGGTGGTGCGCGACAAAGACGGGTCCTTTGTCGTCGAAGGCCGTGCCGCGCTGCGCGCCGTCGCCCTCTCTGATCTTACCGACGCGGACGCGGTGGCCTATGTCCAGGGCCGTCTGCGCCGGCTGGGTGTGGAGAGGGCGCTCGTTCGCGCGGGCATCCGCGAGGGCGACACCGTGCGGCTCGGCCCTCTCGAGTTCACTTACCGTCGCGACGAGGACGTCCTCGACACCGCACGGGAGAGCAGACGGGGAAGCCCGCGTGAACGGAGTCGAGCGTCTCGCACCAGTCGTGTCGAACGGCGAAGACCCGCCGGGGGGGAGCCCAGACGATGAGCAACTACACAGGTCCGCCCTTGGGAGGGCGAGCGCAAGGCGGTGATCCAGGCTGCACCCGGACAGTGGTGGCAAAGGTCGGGTCGTCCTCGGTGACCGGTCCCGACGGAGGCAGCATCGACGTCTTGGCCGTCGACAGGCTTTGCGCGCAGATCGCCGAGTTGCGCGCACAGGGCCATCTGCTGGTACTGGTCACCTCCGGCGCCATCGCGGCTGGATGGTCGGCGCTCGGTGGTGGGCTCCGGCCGGTCGACCTGGTCACCCTTCAGGCGGTATCCGCCGTCGGACAACACCGGCTGATGCGGGTCTACGACGACTCGCTGGCGCGCCACGGGCTGGTCGTGGGCCAGGTGTTGTTGGCACCGCTGGACTTCGGGCACCGCCAGCAGTACCTGCACGCGCGCCAGACCCTTTCTCGCCTGCTCGATCTGGGGGTGGTGCCCGTCGTGAACGAGAACGACGCCACTTCCGACGACGAGATCCGCTTCGGGGACAACGACCGGCTGGCCGCGCTGGTGGCGCATCTCGTGGCGGCCGACCTGCTCGTGCTGCTGACCGACGCCCCCGGACTACTCACCGCCGATCCGCGCACGACCGCTGAGGCTTCGCTGATCGAGGAGGTCGTCGAGGTCGACCATCGCCTGGAGGCCCTGGCTGCGGGACCCGGAAGCGCCGTAGGAAGTGGCGGCATGACCTCGAAGCTGGCGGCGGCGAAGATGGCCGCCTGGTCCGGGGTCGAGACGGTCATCGCCGAGGCCGGTCGCCCCGGGGTCCTCATGGCTGCTGTTCGAGGAGAGGCCAAGGTGGGAACGGTCTTCCGTCCTCGCCCGAGGCGGTTGCCGGCCCGAAAACTGTGGATCGCATTCGCGGTGGGGCCGGCCGGGACGCTGGTCGTCGACGACGGGGCCCGGCACGCGCTCTTGGAACGCGAGGCCTCGCTGTTGCCGGCGGGTGTGGTGTCGGTAAAGGGTTCGTTCGACGTAGAGGCGGCGGTGGAGATCACGGGAGAAGACGGCGTGGTGTTCGCCAAGGGCCTCGTGCGCCATGGGGCAGAGCGGATCCGTTCGTGGGCGGGTCGTCGTAGCAGCGAGCTGCCCGACGACGCTGCCGACGAAGTAGTGCATCGCGACGACCTCGTGATCCTCGTCTGAGACCGAAAGGACGCGCACCCAGGCCCACGATCGGCCGGCGTGCTACAGAGCCGCCGCGGCCTGTGCTTCCGACGACGGGTCGCTGCGCCCGGTCGGCTCTGTTCGCGATATCTCTGAGATGCGTGAATGCCTTCCCCTGAGCTGCGGACGGGACGGTACCCTTGGGTGTGACTCAAATCTCCCTGGTCGAAATGGGCCGCCGCGCCAAGTCGGCCGGGCATGTGCTCGCCACGGTTCCCGGCGCCGCCAAGGACAGCGCCCTCAACCTTGCTGCCGACCTCCTCGAGGAGCGTACGAGCGGCCTGCTCGGAGCCAACGCGGCCGATATCGAGCGCGCCGAGAGCACCCGGGTGACTCCGGCCCAGCTCGACCGTCTGAGGTTGACCGCGGGCCGCGTCCGAGCGATGGCCGGGGGCTTGCGAGATCTGGCCGCGATGGCAGACGTCGTCGGCGAGGTCGTCGAGGGGTACGTACGTCCGAACGGCCTGCGCGTGGAGCGGGTGAGGGTGCCGCTCGGGGTTGTCGGTGTCATCTACGAGAACCGTCCCAACGTGACCGCCGACGCCGCCGGTCTGTGCCTCAAGTCGGGCAATGCCGCGATGCTGCGTGGCTCTTCTTCTGCAATCGAGTCGAACGGCGCGATCACCTCCTGCCTCCGCGAGGCGCTGTCCAAGACGGGACTGCCGGCTGATGCCGTGGCGCTCGTGGAGGACACCAGCCATGAGGCTGCCATCGCCTTCATGCAACTCGATAGTGTCATCGACTGCCTGGTCCCCCGTGGAGGGCGATCCCTCCTCGCCAGCGTGCGCGAGCACGCCACGGTCCCGTGCGTGATCGACGGTGACGGCAACTGCCACGTCTACGTCGACGCGGCGGCTGACCTCGACATGGCCCTCGGCATCCTCGTGAACGCGAAGACCCAGCGCCCCGGCGTATGCAACGCGGCCGAGACCCTCCTCGTGCACCGAGAGGTCGCCGAGGCGTTCCTACCGCGCGCACGCTCGGCACTCGAAGGCGTAGAGCTCCTGGGTGACGAACGCACCAGGGAGCTGTTGCCGGGAATCGATGCAGCCACCGATGAGGACTTCGCCACGGAATTCTTGGACATGAAGCTGTCGGTGGCGGTCGTGGACGACCTCGATGCAGCGATGGACCATATTGCCCGGTATTCCTCGGGGCACTCCGAGGCCATCGTCACCGGTGATCTCGCCACCGCGGAACGGTTTTGCAGGGAGGTGGACGCAGCTGCGGTGCTGGTGAACGCGTCCACCCGGTTCGTGGACGGCTCGGAGCTGGGACTCGGTGCCGAGATCGGGATATCCACCCAGAAGCTGCACGCGCGCGGGCCTATGGGGCTGCGTGCGCTCACGTCCGTGAAGTACGTGGTGAGAGGCGACGGTCAGGTCCGTACGTGAACGAGCCGACGGCGAGCCAACCAGCGGGCACGGCAGCCTGCATGTCGCCGCCCTCGAATGGGTCAGCGCTGTGAGCGAGCCGAAGGTGAGCGAGCTACCGGGCCCCCTGGGATTCCCCGACCCAGGTCCGGCGCGATTCGCGTCGGCGCGCGAGGTGCGTGAACGGCTGGCCGCGACCGGTTACCTGGCAGACGAGGGGATAGCCGGCGTCGTCTACCTGGCTGATCGCCTGGCCAAACCGGTGCTCGTGGAGGGGCCGGCGGGGACCGGCAAGACCGAGTTGGCAAAGGCGGTCGCCAGGGCCACTTCGAGCCGGCTGATTCGTCTCCAGTGCTACGAGGGGCTCGACGAGTCAAAGGCGCTCTACGAGTGGAACTACAAGAAGCAGCTCCTTCGCATCCAGGCTCAACGGGTCGTGGAGGAGGACGAACAGGGCGCGCTGGAGCAGGCGCCCGGTGGGGGTGCCCTCGCAGGTGACGCCGGGCACGGAGCAGCGCCGGCTAGGCGCTGGCACGACATCGAGGAGGACATCTTCTCCGAGGAGTTCCTGCTCGCCCGCCCGCTCCTGGAGGCGATCCGGGCAACCGATGCTGTAGTGCTGCTCGTGGACGAGGTCGATCGCGTCGAGCTCGAGACCGAGGCCTTGTTGCTCGAGGTCCTCTCCGAGTACCAGGTCTCGATCCCCGAGCTCGGCACCGTTCGCGCCCAGCGGGTCCCTCTCGTCTTCCTCACCTCGAACAACACCCGCGAGCTCTCCGAGGCCTTGAAGCGACGCTGCCTCTACCTTCATCTCGACTATCCGACGCTCGAGCGCGAGCGCGAGATCGTGAAGACGAGAGTGCCCGCCGTCACCGATGAGCTTGCCGACCAGGTGGCGAGGATCGTGCGCTCGTTGCGAACGCTCTAACTGAAGAAGTACCCGTCGGTGTCGGAGACCTTGGACTGGGCGCGCACCCTCGTCGTGCTGGGGATCGAGTCCATCGACGCCGCGCAAGCCAAGGCGACGCTGCACGTGCTGCTCAAGTACCGAAGCGACCTCGAACATGCGGCAAAGGAGCTGTCGGAAGAGGATGCGCAGTCAGACTCAAGCACGAGGTCCCCGTCCTGAAAGGGGTCGCGGATAGAGCCGAGCGGGCACAGCGAACCGTTGCCGGACTAGCGGCAGCCGGCGACTTCTGTCGCGCTCGTGTCGGCCCTGTCGTTCGCCCTTGCGCGCGTGTCCAGAGGGCGTCTGCCTGAAGGCCGGTCGTGCTCGACGTCCTCACCGGTTTCGTGGACGAGCTCAGGCAAGCGGGCCTGCCGGTCTCGCCCACAGAGAGCCTTGACGCGGCGGAGGCTCTCCACCACGTGCGTCTCGAGGACCGCGAGGCTCTCAAGTACGCGCTTGGCGCGACCCTGGTCAAGTCCTACGCGCACTGGCGGGCTTTCGAGACCGCCTTCGAGGTGTACTTCTCGGTGCGCGGGTCTCGATTCGGCATCGAGGCGGAAGACAAGGGCGAACTCGGGCACGAGCAGGTGGCAGGCGAGGGCAGCGGGCCGGGCCGTGGCGCAGGCGGCGGCGAGGCACTCTCGGAGGAGGAGTTCGCCGAGATGCTCTACCGAGCGCTGTCGTCCGCTAACGACGCCCAGGTCGGTGCCCTCGCTCGACAGGCGGTCAGCCGGTACGCGGGGATGGAACCGGGTCGCCCGGTGGGCGGCACGTATTACCTGTACCGGACCTTGCGCAACCTCGACCTCTACCGGCTCCTCGAACGCATGCTCGCGGCGGTGCGCTCCGAGGCACCGGACGGCCATCTCACGGCCCTCGAGGAACGCCTCGCTCGCGACGAGCTCCAGTCGCGCCTGGACCGGCTGCGCAAGGAGATCGAGGACGAGATCCGCCGCCGTCTGGTCGCCGACCGGGGCACCGCGGCGCTCGCTCGTTCGCTACGCAAGCCGCTGCCCGAGGACATCGACTTCATGCACGCGACGCGCGACGAGCTGGCCGCCCTACGGCGCGCCATCCATCCCCTGACCCGCAAGCTGGCCGTGCGCCTGGCCCGAAAGCGCCGACACGGGCGCAAGGGACCTCTCGACTTCCGTTCGACGGTGCGCCACTCACTTTCCACCGGCGGCGTTCCCGTGGACCCAAAGTTCCGTTATCCCCGCCCGGCCAGGCCCGAGATCTTCGTGATAGCGGACGTCTCGGGATCGGTAGCCGCTTTCGCCCGTTTCACTTTGCATCTGGTCTACGCGATCAGCTCGCAATTCTCCAAAGTGCGAAGCTTCGTGTTCATCGACGGCATTGACGAGGCGACGCGGTTCTTCGAGGGATCGGATGACGTGGGGGAGGCTGTCTACCGGATCAACACCGAGGCCGACGTTGTGTGGGTCGACGGCCACTCGGACTACGGGCATGCTCTGTCGGTATTCTGGGAACGCTGGGGCGAGGAGGTAACTTCACGCACGAGCGTGCTGCTCCTCGGCGATGCGCGGAACAACTACCACGCTTCGCAGGCTTGGGTGCTGTCGGAAATAAGGCACAGGGCGCGTCACTTGTACTGGCTCAACCCCGAGCCTCGCTCCTACTGGGGCAGTGGTGATTCGATCGTCGGCGAGTATGCCCTCCATTGCGATGAGGTGTTCGAATGCCGCAACCTCCGCCAGCTCGAGCATTTCGTCGCGGGACTGGCGTCATAGCGCCTTTCATGCTTTCTCTCTGCTCAGGGGCACTTTCCGGGCTGCTCGTGTGCCTCGCTTCTCCAGAAGTCCGGTCGGAGCTCCTCGCGCGGGCCGAGCGCGAGCCGGGCGGCGATAGGTGGATGACAACCGCTGTCTACCAGGCATTTCATCAATCTTGAGGATGTGTGGGACCTAGAGTTTTGATTTCATTGTTGTAGGGGCTTTGGTTTGTTGTGCCAAGCTTGGGCAACGCCGGTCGCAAACCACGACCGCAACGGCAACAAGGGGGCTACGGTGGGGCGCGTCCATGTTGTATCGCGACTGGCAACCGCGGTTGCAGTGTCGTGCTTCGCCGGGACAGCGACCGGCATCGGCATCCAGGTCGGAAGCTCATCGGCTCCGGCCTTCGCAGAGAGCTCGCCGGTGGAGCTGTTCTGTCCTGGTACCCCGGTAGGCAACGTCGTCTCCAACGACGTCGTCTTGAACGGGGCGCTTTCCCCGAGCGAACCCGCAACCGGCCAGCAGTTCAACGTGACGGGGTTCCAGGTGCAAGTTCCGATCACCGAAGACCTGCTGGAGGCTGCGGCAGGCGTCGGGGACACTGCTTGGAAAGGGACGTTACAGGGAAAGATCGAGGTGACCGGTGCCACCACCACCTCGATGTCCACCGGTGCCATGGCCTTCGGCGCGCCCATCCCCGACCCTGTGCCATCCGCCGGGATCACGGTCGACGAGCCGTCGTCACCGGCGACCTTCGGACCTTTCACTGCATCGAGCGACAACATCGCGGTCGTACTCAGCCAGCAGTTCTCTCTCACCTTCGACGAAGCCGGCAACCAGCTCGATCTGAATTGCGCGTGGTACCCGAACGACGCCCTGCCCAAGTCGGGGATCACGCAGGACACACCTCCAGGGCTTCCCATTTCCCCCGTGATCGCCGCGGCCGGCTCGGTGAGCACGACGACCCAGACGTCGGTCGTCGCCACCGGTGCCTACGAGTTGTACTGCCCGAGCACTCCGGTGGGAAATCTCGTGTTGAACGACGTGGTTACCACTGGTGCCATCTCGCCACAGGCGCTGTCGGCGGGTGACCAGTTCGACATCGAGGGGTACCAGACCCACATCCCGATCCCTGCTGGAATCGTGTCGGGCCTCGTGGGATTCGGCAACACGGTGCTGCAGGGGTTCGCGGCGACCACCCTCGAGGCCTTCGGCGCGTCGCCGTCGCACACTTCGATCGACCTCGAGAGCTTCGACCTCCCACTTCCCAACCCGGTTGCCTCCTCGGGTGTCACCCTCGACATCCCATCGGCGTCCAGCACGATCGGCCCCTTCGTGTCCAGCGGTGGCGCCATCACGATCGCCGGCGAGGAAAGCGTGCTGATGGTGGCAGGGATCTCGCAGCACATCGTCACGATGAACTGCCAGGCATATCCGAACGACACCGTCACCCCTTCGGGGGTGGCGACCACCCAGCCGCTCGGCATTCCGATCTTGCCCGTCATCGCCACAGGCAGCGCGGCGGGGAGCTCCGCCACGACCTCGACCACCCCCCCCGCCGTGCCAGGGCCACAGACGGGGGCCTACGAGCTGTCATGCCCGGGGAGCCCGATCGGGAACGTGGTGCTCAACGACACGGTCACCACCGCCTCTCTTTCTCCCCCCGACCCGTCCGAGGGACAGACCTTTGCCATCACCGGGTACCAGACCCAGATCTCGGTGCCGCAGGCGATGCTGCAGCTGTTCGAGGGCGTCGGCATCGATTCGGTGAAGGGCTTCGTGGTCCCGGACTTGGCGGCCACGGGAGCGCTGCCGACCTCCGGTTCGCCCTCTCCGGTGGGCCCCTTCGGGGTGGTCCCCGTCGGGGTGGGCACCGCTGCGGACGGTGCCGTGTCGTCGAGCTCGGCTTACGTCCCGGCCGGGCTCGTACCTTTCGACGCGAATCTGCCCAACCCCGTACCCTCGTCAGGAGCTGTCTTCGATGTCCCGTCTCCTGCGGCTGGCCTGGGCGGTTCGTTGATGGCCCTTGGTGGAACCATAACCATCGAGCAGTTGGGGCTCGTCCTCGACTTCCAAGCGCCGGGAAACGACTACTGGTTGACCTGCACGGCCTATCCGAACGACACCGTCACCCCTTCGGGGGTGGCGACCACCCAGCCGCTCGGCATTCCGATCTTG
>JBELAS010000149.1:0-4600 GCA_049508615.1 Acidimicrobiales bacterium | reverse complement strand
CGTGGGTGTGGCCGTTGATCCATGCGACTACGTTCGGATACTGGAGCAACAGCTGCTGTACCTGGTCGCCGAGGATCCGCGTACCGGGGGCCTGTGGTCCGGTCGTCGGGTTGTCCATCGTCGCGATCGTGTGGTGACTGAAGATCACGATCAGGCGGTCCTTGCCTGCGGCGCCCTCGCGAACGCCATCGGAGCGCAGACGCATCTTCGAGTTAGCGTTGAGCAGCGACGTCAGCCAGTTCAGCTGGGTCTGGTCGAGCGAGCCGTCGTCGTCGCCGTTCGGGTTCACCGTGTCGAGCACGATGCAGCGCACCCCACCCGAGAGGAACGTGTAGTACGCGGTCCCGTGCGTGCGGTTGGCATGCGTAAAGCCGTGCCCGACGGGCCTGCGGGTCGTCTTGAAGTACTCCGCGACGGTCTCCCCACGCGTCAGAATGCGACGATTCTTGTCGGGCGTGATCGGGCGGGTCGGACCGTTGATCAGCTGGTCGAACAACGTCGGGTTGCCGCCGAGAGCCGTGAGCAGGTCGCCGAGCGTGAGATTCGGCGGCAACCCCAAGATCTTCCGCGATCCGATCGCGTACTTGTCAGCAAGCGGCGACGGCGCGAGGTCGCCCTGTAGTAGCCCGTCGTGGTTGCCGTAGGCGGTCAGCCACGGCAGACCGAGGTCGGTGGCCTTGAACTGCTGCCGACAGGCGTCGAGCAGGTTGGGGATGGCGGGGAAGCCCCACTTGCGGCGCGGCAGGTCCGCTCCGGTGCTGACGCCATGCGGGGTGCCGCCCGGATGCCAGTAATTGATGTCGTAATAGTTGGAGTTCTGGTCGTCGACTCCCTCCCACTTCGAGAGATCACCCGAGTCGGGGCGGACATGGCCCCCGTCGAGCACGTCAATCACCCACCGCAACTCGTTGTACTGGCAGTTGTCGACCACGTCCCCGGTCGCGATCGCGAAGTCCAGCACACGACCGGTCGCCGGGCCGACGTCGAGCTTCCTCACCGCCTGGACCAGCGCATTGGCCACCTGAGCGGTGAGCATCTCCTGGGGTCGGTAGCAGGCGCCGAACAGGTCAATACTCGCACCCGCCGAGGTCCACACGTCGTTGCCGTTGGCCCCGTTGCTCAGGCGGTCGAGGAACTCCACCCGCGCAGGTGACTCAGAGTCCTGGATGTGGATGTCGGTGAACTGAGCGAGCGAGAGCAGCGCCCGCCGGCGTGAAGCGCGACCCTTGCGAGCAACGATCCCAAGATCATCGCGCACCAGATGCGGCTCACCCCGGCCGAACACCAGCTCCCGGTAGCCCCCCGCATTGATCTGCCTGCCCGTCACGATCGTCCGCTCCAGAGTGGTTCCGAGCGGATGTGCTCGCGGCTTTGCAGTCGCGACCCGCGCCAGCGCAGCAAGTGCATAGTCAGGCACCGCCGCTACCGCGACCGCAGCGACCCCAAGCTCGAGCAGCCTCCGGCGAGTAACAACTTCGGTGGACACCTTCACCCTCCCTTGGCGACTGACACCACGATAGGCGATCGCGACATCGCGACGTCTGGTTCCTTCATAAGCGCGGTCGGGCGAACACCATTGCGGCCTCGTGCAAGAGCAGCGGCGAGGTCACCCGCCCTGGGGTTCACCTACCAAGGATGGCTTCTCCACCGCTGGCGGGACGTGATCGGGACACGCGACTTTTCGATTCGCAGTGGGTTGAGAGACAGCCGTCGAGTTCACCCACTGCTCGCCAGGTGTAGGGCGATTACGGGGAAAGAACCGAACTCCACCGGTGTGAGTTCGATTCTCCTCGCCCGCTCCGACGGAAGTCCTGTTAAGACGGTTGTTCTCGCTCCGCATCGCCTGCGCTGTGCTCCTCGATGGCGCGCCCATGGCGCGCCCCGCGAGCGAAGCACGTCTCCGCGGATTGACATCCTCGGGCTCACTCCGGTGGCATCGCTCGGACCTATACGACGGCACCTATGTTGCGTGAGACAGAAGATCGGTTGGGCTTGCCCGGGACTCAATCGCCGCACGCCTTAGGACTCGTGGAATCTGGACCACCAGCGCAGCAGCGGGTCTGGCCGCGGCCGTAGGCTCAGGAGAATGAAGGTGATTGAGTCCGTCTTGGGTGGGGCAGCTGCCCTGCTTCTGTTCGTCTTCATGCCTCGTAAGCGATCAACGTCACTACTCCCTGAGACATCAGAGCAAGAAACACCCACAATCAACATCGTAGGAGCAGGATTATGGACGGAGTCATGGTGGCCGATGAGAGCCACATGGCCGCTTGTCCGCCTTCAAGTCTTCTCGTGGGGTGTACGGGTTTCCGCGAGTACGCGTCTGCTTCGATGGTCGCTCCCCATTACCGAAATGAGGTGGATGGACATCGAATCCGCGACTGTTCTGAGACGCAACCGCATCCGCTTCCGGAGAACGTCAGCTGGGCATGGATCGGTATCCTTTATGCCGATCCGCTCTGAGCTCATCCAAACCTTGCGGTACTCGGGTGTACAGGTAATCGAAGCAGGCGTGTCGGCGCCATCGTCTGATTCAGGCAGAGTGGCCGGAGGTACGGGCGCT
The DNA here is from genome assembly GCA_049508615.1 of Acidimicrobiales bacterium. Lineage (GTDB taxonomy): Bacteria > Actinomycetota > Acidimicrobiia > Acidimicrobiales > UBA8190 > Bog-564. The sequence goes on along the minus strand of JBELAS010000149.1, from coordinate 2,040 downwards.
CCGGGATGGTATCCGGTGGGCGGAGACAACAGAAGAATCGCCTACTGGGACGGGGTCAAGTGGACCGCCTATCGGAAATGGGACGGCCTCCATTGGGTGGACCCGGGGACCTGACCCAAAACAGGGATACACGGAGCGAGCTGAGGGTTCGATTCCCTTCGCCCGCTCTAATTGTCCTGATCACCTGATCAGTCGGGACGCCTGGCTCTGATCCATCGTCGGCTCACAAGGAATTGTAGCCCGGCGCATCTTCATGCGATGAGTCCAAGTACACCTTCGCCTCCGGTGGCTGGCCGAACCGTCCGTGGCTCCAGCGGATCTCGATGTGACCGTTTACGGTCCGCTCCTGCGACGTCTTTCGCATCTCGTACATCGCTGCCCACCGGACTCGGGGCTGACCACCCACCTGGGGTGCAATCTCGAGGTGAAGAAGGCGATAGACCTGCCGCCAGTCCCACGGGGTGTCAATCCTGAGTCTCATCGAGCCATGCGGGCTCGTCCCCAGGATGAAGTAGGGAGCGGATCCGATCCGAAGCAGCCTCCAAAGCATGGCCTCGGCATTGCGCGCAGTGATGTGAGAGCGCCACGACTCAGCAGTTGTCTCAGACACGGCATGGCACAGCCTCGCGTAGGCTGCGACCGCTCCGGGAGGCCAGCCACCGTGCAGGGCTTCCGCAAGGCGTCGTCGCTGCGCAGGGACCAGTTCGGAGGCAAGCGAAGGAAGACGCGCGCCTTTCACCGCGTCGACGCATGCCTCGTAGAGCTCTTGATACTCGACCACAGCGACGCGCTGGTACCAGTCCCGGAGATCATCGACTGAACCTTGCGTCAACAAGCCTTCGAACAACCGAGCCGGACTCGGATTTTGGAGGATGCGCGAAAGATACTTGCAGCTCACGAGGTAGACATGATCGACGCGTAGGTCAGAGGGAACGATCTCATCTCCAGGAGGCCGTCGGCCGCCGGTCCACTCGATGATTCTTGGGTGACGATTGTTCAGGGCGTCATTGGCGGAGAAGAAAGCACGACCGTTCAAGAAGGCTGCATCGAACTCACTGTCGTATCTCCCCGAACGCCATAGTTCCGTCAGTCGGTCCCAGTCACCATCAGAGAGACCCGTCAGCACTCTGGGACGCTGAGCGACAACAGAAGCGAGATCATCCTCGCCGACCATGCCCAGACCCGTGGCTAACTCGGTGACGAACGTGCGATCGGACGGCATGTCAGCGGTCGGGGCGACCCCCCACTGCATAATCGCGAAGGCGCGCCTGGTCCGTGGTATTGAGCAGTTCGATCAGATCAAAGATCGGTCGCCCGGCACCCTTGACCATGTCGAGTGCCACGTAACCAGCACTGCGCCTCGCCGGTGCATCGGTGGTGAGCAGCACCAGCGGGAGATCCCCGCGGCCCTCGTGGAGCACAGCCGCCTTCCCGATCGCCTTCCATAGCGTGTCCGTGCGCTTCAGTCCGCCGCGACATGACGTGAAGGCACCCGAGACATCGAACGCCCACTCTGCGCCGGTCTGATCGAAGGCGACAAAGTTGAGCTCGATCCCCAGGCCAGGAGGCTTGACGTTAGAGCGAATGTCGACGAATCCACAGCTTTCGAGCACTATTCCGGCGAGCTCCTTGGCCTGTCTGCCCTCCCGAACAGCACGCGCCTGGAAATCCTCGCCATCATCCACAGGCGAAACCGCAGGAAGGTGGACTCGGAACGGTTTCGCCGACAGAGCCTCCCGGCAATGAAGGCGCTCGATCTCTTCGGCGATCCGCTGCTTCGCGCGGACGACGTACGATCTGTCGGTATCGAAGCCGACGAAGTGGCGACGTGTGCGGAGCGCCGCGATGGGGGTGGTCCCTGATCCCACAAAGGGATCGAGCACCACGTCACCCTCGTACGTGTAGAGCTCGATCAAACGCTCAGGCAGCTCGACAGGGAACGGAGCAGGGTGACCAACACGAGTCGCTTTCTCGGGTGGGATTTCCCATAGGTCCGTCGTTGCCTCCAGGAACTCGTCACGCGAGATCGTCGCGGTGGAG
>JBELAS010000148.1:0-4631 GCA_049508615.1 Acidimicrobiales bacterium | reverse complement strand
GCCGGCTCCGCGAGACGAATGCTCAGACGACGGGCGCCCGCATTCCCAGGCCGATCTGGAGCCCTCCGGGGGTCCCGTGACTTCAAGGAGGCGCAAGATGCGGAAGCACCGGCTCTACGGCATCGTCCTCGCCGTGCTTCTCGGCGTGGGTGCTCTCACCCAATTGCCGAACTCACGACACAACCGATCCACCTCATTTCAGCAATCCACCGGCACCCGTCGTGCCGGCACACGCCTCTTCGCGACCCAGCACCGTCTCGACGCCGGCCGGTCCGCTCTCGAGAAGAACGTGCACCTGCTCGCCTCTCACGCCCCGAGACGGCCGAGGCCGCGTAGCCAAGTGGTGGGTGGCACATCTCTCCACGACACTGAGGTTTCGCTGGTTGCCTTCGAGATCGAGGCTCCGGCCCCGGCGTCACGTCCGGCGCAACTACCTCCGGCCCCTCCGCCATCTCGACTGCCAACCCAGCGTGCAGCATCGAGCAGCACATGGGCCCGGCTCCGGCAGTGCGAGTCTCACAGCAATTACGCCGAAGACACCAGCAACGGCTACTTCGGCGCCTATCAGTTCTCGCTATCGACTTGGAAGACGCTCGGTCTCTCGGGCCTGCCATCCGATGCACCGGCCGACGAACAAGACGAAGCCGCGCAGGAGCTCCAGGCAAGAAGCGGATGGGGGCAGTGGCCTTCGTGCGCGCGCCAGCTCGGCCTGGTCTGAGGATGCTGGCCAGTCGTGCATTCGTTCCCATGCACTCCCATGGCGGTGCAGGCGCCCGAGCGGGTGCGGGGCCCGTGGTCGAGATGCCCGTCCTCGAACGGGCGGTCCCAATTACAGACTTCCGGGAAGAGGTGTGGAGCGCGTCGCGCTTCAGGCGGACCCCTTCGGCGAGAGACCGCGTTCACCCGGTCTGAGCGGTCGATCTCCGGCCTCGGCGTCACGTCGGACGTCAGCGAAGGTACCCACGTCTCGCTCGTCTCGGGATCAGCTCATTCTCAGCGGCGCGGAACCCAGGCGTCAGGGTCCTCGATCAGCTTGGCCACCGGCCGCGGCAGCTTCCCCCGCACCACGTCCTCGAGGGTCACGGTGTCAAGGACCCGGCGTAGCCCCGCACGCACCGCCACCCACACGTCTTGGAGGTGCTCGGCGGCCCCGCTGTATTGGGTCGCCTCCGGCCTCAGGCCCCGCACCTCGGCGAGGGGCCCGTCGAGCGACCGCATCACGTCTGCCACTGTGACATGGGTGGCCGGCCTGGCCAGGCAATAACCGCCTTCTGATCCCCGTCGGCTCACCACCAGTCCCGAGCGGCGCAGGTCGTTCAGGACGGCCCCCAGGAACTTTGGGGGCAGGCCCTGGGCTTCCGCCAGCTCCTCCGCTGTGGCGGGCTCGCCCCGCTCCACCAGCGCCAGCAGGGCGCGCATTCCGTAGTCGACTTTGGCGGGGATGTGCACGAAGGGATTCTGCACCGGCAGGGGGGTAGGAGCGCGGCAATGCAGCGCCCCTGCGATGTCCAGGCGATGGCGAGGCAAAGGCGAGGCAAGGCAATTCCGCAGATTTCCTCTTGTCATCGGGGCGCTTCAGTCCGATGCTTTCAGTAGGAAGCAGTTACGCCCGGCCCAGACCGGCCATGTCTTCGCGGGACGGCACTGCTGGCGATGGGAGCGGCCATGCGACTCGCCGAACGCAACGAGAAGCCCGAGGACCACTTCACCGAGGGTGAGCCTGACCTCGAACCACCCGAAGAGCTGGCACTTGGTGAGCTGGACGACGACACGTTGTTGGATGACGATCTCGACAACGAGGACGTGGCGGAAGAAGATGTCGATGCGGTCGTGCTCGAAATTGCCCTCGAAAACCTCGTGCACGGCGCGGACCGCGACGAGGACGATGAAAGGAGAGACGACGCGCCGTTCCCGGCGCTCGAGGAGCTTTGGACCTCGCTTCGCACCTCCGAGCCCGCCTCCGCACAAGACAGCCACCCGTGCACTGGTGACCCGGAGGATCTCGAGAAGCTGGACGACCTGGACGTCGGGGACCTCGAGGACGCGGACGAGAGCCTCGACCGCATCCTCGCCGACCGTCTTGCGGGGGATGCAGAAACGATGGGCGAGCAGGACGAAGAGGACGAGTCGTCGACCAGTGCCGCACCGGTTCTGCTTCACCGCGCACAGTACGACGGGTCCGAGATCTCACCATGCCGCGACGATGAATTCGTCTGCTGCTCGTGCTTCCTCGTGCGAAAGCGAGCCCAGCTGGCGGACCCTTCGAGTGGGATCTGTCGCGACTGCTCTGCCTGATCCTGCCGAAATGTGGCCGCCTCCGGCAGGTTCCGCAGAAACGGCCCGGGGGGCCGTGGCCCCACCGGAGGCAGCCTGGAATACGTCCCAGGTGGGCGGCACTCCGGACGCACCCCAAGGATCCGATCGGTCTTCGCCTCTCTGATCCCACAGCCAGCATGCCGTCTCACGCTTGTTCGGTGGAAGGGCCGAAGGTCCCGAACTGCCGGCGGACCCGTTCCAGGTCATCAGCCGTTCCTGGTCCTCAGTCGTAGTCGTCTTGGGAGACGGCCCGTTCGCGCTTGCGGGCAGAACGGCGCCGCTTCTCCTCGAAGCGTCGGGCCTTCGCTGCGGCGGACGGAGCCGTAGGTACCCGGGGACGTTGAACGCGCAGCGCGCCGGCCAGGCGATCTGCCAAGCGGCGTAAGGCGACGTCGCGGTTTCGCGCCTGGGAACGCTCCTCCCCCGCCGCGGCCTTCACGGTCGTACCCAGGCGCTCGAGCAAGTAGGCGCGCTGGCGCGGACCAAGCGAAACCGAGCGTTCGACGTCGAAACGGACCTCGACGCGCGTGCTCGAGCGGTTCGCATGCTGGCCCCCGGGGCCGCCACTGGTGGTAAAGCGCCACTGGAGCTCGTCGAGAGGAATCGCCAGGTGGCGCGTCACCTGCAGTACTTCACTTCGCGTTCTCGCAGCGTCTCCCGTCCCGCTCATGTCACTGCAGGTTCGGCTATCACGGGGTTCTCGAGGGTGCCTATGTCCTCGATCTCGATCCGCACCACATCTCCGGCACGCAACCACTTGGGTGGGTCGAAGCTGGCACCCACGCCGGCCGGAGTCCCGGTGGACACGACGTCGCCGGGTTCGAGGGTGAACACGGTGGACAGGTGCTCCACCATGTCCCAGCACGAGAAGATCATGTCATCGGTCGATCCGTCCTGGCGGAGCTCCTCGCCAACCCACGTGCGGACCCGTAGCCGGTGGGGGTCGGCGATCTCGTCGGAGGTCACCAGACAGGGTCCGAGAGGGCCGTGGGTGTCGAAGGACTTCCCCATGGTCCACGTCGGCGTGCGCCACTGCCAGTCACGTACGCTCACGTCGTTCATGATCGTGAAACCCGCCACCACCCGAGGAGCGTCAGCCCTGTCCACATGCCTGCAGCGCCGGCCTATGACGAACGCGAGCTCGCCCTCGTAGTCGAGGAACGCCGAGACCCGGGGAAGCTCGATGCCCTGGCCGGGTCCGATCACGCACGTCCGCTGCTTGTTGAACCACAGCTGGTGCTCAGGGATGTCGCGGCCGAGCTCGCCGACGTGACCGAGGTAGTTCAACCCGATGGCCAACACCTTTGCAGGCCGAGGCACGGGAGCGAGCAGCCGGGCGGACGCCAACGACACGCGTCGCGCACTCGTGCTCGGGGATGAGCCGGCACGTTCGCGAGCGTCGGCGCCTGCGGCAAGCAGCTCGCACATGTCCGCTGGCAGGCCCACCACGGGATCCGTAAGGTCGACGATCTCCTCCCCCACGACCACGCCGGTGCGCACAAGCTCCGAACCCTCTGTTCCATCGGGCCCTGATGTGAATGACACGAGTCGCATCCACAACACCGTACAAAACCCTGAAAGGACTGGCGGCTCGGCCGTCGGAGACGACAGCATTGCGCCATGCCCCACTACAAGAAGCCCAGTTGGTTCACGGTTCACGTCTTCAACGGCATCGTCTCCCTCGCTACGAGACTCGGGGTGAGCGTCCTGGGGTCGCGCGTGTTGCGGGTGCGAGGACGTAAGACCGGGGAGTGGCGCAGCGTGCCGGTGAACCTCCTCACGCTCGGCAACCAGCGCTACCTCCTGGCACCACGAGGCGAGACTCAGTGGGTGCTCAACATGCGCGCGACGGGCGGTGGTGAGCTCGTACTCGGCAGGAAGACCGCGCCGTTCACGGCCGTGGAGCTGCCCGACGCCGACAAGCCCGAGATCCTGCGCGCGTACTTGAAGCGTTGGAAGGCCGAGGTGGGGACCTTCTTCGACGGCGTCGACGCCGATTCACCCGAGCAGGAGCTCCGCCGCATCTCTGGGGAGCATCCCGTGTTCCGCATCACCATCCAGCCGGGCTGATCCCATTCGATCCGGGTGATTGTGCCACGACCCAGCTGACACATCGTGGACTTGCGGCCGATGCGGTCACCGAGGCTGCCGAGGGTCGGCAGGAGCCCGGCCAAGACGATGGCGTAGGCATCGACGATCCATTGCAGCCGGGTGGAAGACGCGTGCAGTGCGCGGACGATGTCCGGCAACGCCACGTTCAGGATAGTGTTGTCCAGGCTGACGACGAGGAGGCTCACGCACAGCACGGCGAGAGT
>JBELAS010000147.1:0-4678 GCA_049508615.1 Acidimicrobiales bacterium | reverse complement strand
TGGGGCCGCTACGAAACGATCCTAACTATCTGCAGCCGATTCGCATGGCGCTGGCTATGGCTGCTTCGACGCCGTCGTTCCAGGGATTCCCATGCCCCGGAAGCACGACTCGGGTGTGAACGTCTTGAAGGCGCCTCAATGATGTCATGGCTTGATCGCTGCTCTTGTTGGATCCGCGGGTCTGAAGTTGAGGATCGGTGTGTCGGCCTGTAAACGAGCTGACGGTACAGAGTAGATCGCCGACAAGGAGGACTCCGTGCTCTTGGAACTCGAACACACAGCTACCGTCGGTATGGCCAGGTACATGGGTCACCAGCGGATGCCCTGGTGCGTCAAGTAGCGAGCCGTCAGTGATCGCTGTGGAGTGAGGCATGGGCGAGGGGCGTAGGGCTCCTTGGACGATGGCGTGAGCAAGAAATGCGATCATGCCCGGGTAGTAGGCGTAGTGAATGAGGTTCCGTTCGGGCTTGTTCGATCGGGGATTGGCGGCGAGATGGGAATCGTCCGGGTGAAGGTAGATGGTCGCTCCGAGCTCTGCGAGCGGTGCGGCCATACCGATGTGGTCGATGTGACCGTGGGTTAGGACCAACGCTCGAACATCGTTTCTGCTACGGCCGATCTGGTGAAGGGATTCGTCGAGCTGGCGCTTGTAGGCAGGCAGACCGGCGTCGACGAGGGTCACCCCGTCCTGCCCCCCATCGATGATGTACCAGTTAACGTAGCGGGTACCCGCGCGCCAAACACCAGAAATGACCTTCGAGACTGTCATTGGCTATGCCTATCTCGTGGACGCACGATGCTGGTAGAGGGTAGTGCTTCAAGACGCGAAGTGATCGATCTGGGTTCGACCTGGCGCATATAGGGCCGTCCACGACCTCGACACCGGGTACGGTCCCCCACAACACGATCGCGGCCCGGGTGGCGTCACGCCGGGGCCGTCGTCGGCGACCGAGGAGGCCGAATGCGCCCGCGGCCAACGAGGCTGGCAGCAGCCGCCACCGGCCCGGCCAGACGGCGTACCGCCCGGTACAGGACGAGCACGGCCACGACGCCTTCGACACCTGGGGAAGCGCGATCGCCCATGTGTGCAATCCGAAGAGCCGGACCGACAGCGCCTGGATCCAAAAGGCGCCGGGCAGTTGTCGAGCATGATCGTTCCGGCGGGGTCGAACGCGCCGAACACGAAGTCGTGCCAGCTTCCCGCCATGCTGCGTACCGTCGCCGCTTAGTAGCTGTCGACCATGTCGTGGTAACGACGAGCCACTGCTCGCAAGGTTAGGTCAACCGAACCTGGGCAGACCCCTCGCACTGCTAGTCGGTGCGGTTGATGGTTAGGAATGCGGTGGCGATGTCTGGGCGAGGTGGGAGCCTGGAGGATACGGCCATCCGTAGAAGGCGTGCTTCTTCGCTCGCGATCGCCGCACCAAAGCGACGATCAGCAGAACTCCTCCGACAACGACGATGAGCGCACCAACGCCGACAAGGATCAACCACGCGGCAGCACGAAGAAACTCGCTGCCCAATGAGGGTGCCACGATCACGCTTGAGGACGAAATTCCAGTGATCTGGACCCGGTACTCGCCGGGGTCTGAAGCATGGAAGCCAACAGCGTTCGAGTAGATCCACGACCCTTTGGTGATTGTCTCTGAACCGTCTCCTGACCACGTGCTCACATGCTCCCCATCGGGATCGATGACGATCACATTGTTGGGTCGGAGCGTCGGGAACCCTGAGTTCGAGTAAGAGAAACCGGGCGCTGATACCTGACTTCCCGTGTGCTGGTAGACGTAGTAGTCGCCTGTATGGCAGGTGACCGTGACGACGGCTGGAACGTTGTAAGTGCGACTCCCTATGAGTCCGGCGAATCCGATAACGATGAAAAGGACGAATCCTGCTATGGCACAGGTGCAGCCGACTGAAAGGAGAACGATCCCAGGCCAGAGCCTCGGAGCCTTGATTGTCCCTGCCACCGGCGCTGGAGCGGCAAAGGGGTGCAGATGTGGCGCGTACCACTTGCCGTCAGACGCCAGCCACCACCCTGATCCTTGAGGCACGTCACTCATCGAAACCGTTCGCGCTCGGTCATTGCGTATGCAATCGACATGATTAGATTTCCGCTTTAGTCGACACCAAATGGCGGTCGTGCTCGTCCTGCCTGAACCCGAGGACGAACGCCTTCGCCGGATGGACCAGTACGACCTGGGGCAGGCCACCGATGGCGATGATGCTGGCCGCCACGGATCTCGGCATCGGAAGCGCTCATGCCGCGGTCGGCGACCAGGAAGCTTGCCGGGCAATTTTCTCGATCCCCAAGAGTCACTATTGCCCCTACCTTCTGGCCCTCGGATACCCCAAAGACCGCCCGCTTGTCCCGATTCGCCACCCCGACCGGCGGGCCCTCGACGACGTCGTGCACCGAGGGCGCTGGTAGCCGTCACAGGTGCACGGCCGTCGGTCGGAGGCTTGGGTCCACGCCAGGGATGGCCTGCTCGACTACTAATAGGTGCCATGACCGCTACACGGAACGGCTCTTGGCCTCCCACCAGGATCGTCGTTGGGGTTGACGGCTCCGGGCTCTCGTCCTCGGGCCCGATCCCAACATCGAGCTCACCACCGTCGTGATGGAGGGCCACCCGGCGCGTGTGCTCCCGGACGAGTCCAAGACGGCTTCTCTCGTCGTCGTAGCGAGTCGCGGAAATGGCGAGTTTGCAGGGATGCTCCTCGGTTCCGTGAGTGAGTTCCTCACGACCCATGCCCACTGTCCGGTCGTCGTCAGAGGCGATCGGGCCCAACAACCTCCGAGGCAGCCATGATCACACTCGGCTCTACAAGTCGGGCACCGACCCCGGGGTCGCCTTCTCGGCATCGCAGATCCGCCGTGCTGGTGGCGATTGCCGCCGTGTTGCCGCTCCTCGCCCTGGTGGTCGTGTCTGTCCCGGGTGCCTCGGCGGCCGCCAATTCGGTGACAATCACGCGTGAGAGCGACGGAATACCGCACATCCGTGCCGCGAACTTCAAAGCCCTCGGCTACGGCGAGGCTTGGGCGTTCTCGCAGGACAACTTTTGTACTCTGGCCCAGGATTTCGTCACCGTGGAGGGCCAGCGCTCGAAGTACTTCGGGCCCAAGAACCTGAGCGTCAACTACTCCGCTGGCACGCAGAGCACGAACCTCGACTCCGACCTCTTTTGGCAGTCGATCAAAACGAGCGGCATCGTGAGCCGCGCGCTCCACGCGGCGCCGCCGAACGGCCCGCTTCCGCAGGTACTCCAGCTCTACGAGGGCTTCGTGTCGGGCTATGACGCCTACCTCGCCTCGGGGAACCTGCACGACCCGACCTGTGCAAAAAAGCCGTGGGTGCGTCCCATCACGCTGACCGACATGGTTCTTCGGGGCATTCAGATAGACACGGAGGTGACGAGCGCCCAGTTCATCACCGACGAGGCGGATGCCAACCCTCCGGCGGCCTCTGCGACCTCCACCCAGTCGTCCTTCGCAGGCACTGCCGATCCGGCGTCCCTCATGGCCGACTTCGGTGGGGAGCCTGATGCCACCTCGGGGTCGAACGCCATTGGCATCGGTTCCGAGGACACCGGCGACGGCGACGGGATGCTGTTGGCCAACCCCCACTTTCCCTGGCGGGGCACGGAGCGGTTCTGGATGGTGCAGCTGACCGTGCCGGGGCAGTACGACATGGAGGGTGGGACCCTCGAGGGCTTTCCGCTCGTCGGCATGGGGTTCAACGAGCACCTGGCGTGGTCCCACACGATCTCGAGCAGCTTCCGCTTCACGCTCTACCAGCTCGCGCTCGTACCTGGGCACCCGACGAGCTACTACGTGGACGGCGTCCCCTACAAGATGGGCAAGCAGACGGTACGCGTCAGCACCGGTCACCGCACCGTCACCCACACCTACTACACCACCCGGTGGGGCCGGGTGCTCGTGGTGCCCCAGGCCGGCTACAAGTGGACCGACAGCACCGCTTACGTCGTGGACGACTCCACGCTCGAGGAAGCCTTCCGAGGGGCGAACCAGTACCTCAGGATGGGCCAGGCCACCTCGGTTACCGGACTGTTGACGGTGGAATCGCAGTTCCTGGCCATCCCCACCTTCAACACAGTCGCCGCCGACGACACGGGCCACGTCCTCTATGGCGACGTCGGCAACACCCCCAACGTCCCACAGTCCCTCATCACCTCCTGTATGCCGGCCGGGGCCGCTCAGCTCGTCTACTCGGTGGCACGAGTGATCACCCTGGACGGCTCACGCTCGGCATGCTCCTGGCAGAGCGACCCGGGCACGCCGGTTCCCGGCATCTTCGACGCCGATCACATGCCCCACACCATCCGCACTGACTACGTCGAGAACTCGAACGACTCCTATTGGCTCGCCAACCCGAACACGCCCTTCCCGGCCTATTCGCCGATCATCGGTGACGTGGACGTCGTCCAGAACTTGAGGACCCGCCTCGGGAACCAGATGATCGCCGCGCGGGTCACCGGCACTGACGGGCTCGGTCCTCCTAAGTTCACCCTCACGACCTTGCAGAAGATGTGGGAAAGCGATCAGTCGATGCTCGCCCAGCTCGTGCTCGTGCCGCTCGTGAGCGCATGCGAGAGGACTCCGACTGTGGACGCGACCAACGGGACGATGGTCGACCTGGGACCCGCGTGCACAGCT
>JBELAS010000146.1:0-5865 GCA_049508615.1 Acidimicrobiales bacterium | reverse complement strand
GAGTCGATCGTGTCCCGTGGGCAAGACCCCTCCGCCGTGTCGAGTGGTCGTTCCTGCACTCCCGCAGATGCCTTCAACAGCCTCTCCTCTGAGTCAGCCCGGAGCTCATGTAGGTGACGGCTTCGCCACCCGACCACCACGAGATGGTTCCCGCCTGCACCGAATCGCCCGCGGCTCGCGAAGCCCACGATTCGTAGTGCCGTCGCCATGAAGGATGGACCAAGAACCTGGGACGGGCCTGGGAACGGTCACAGAACGGCCTGTGAGAACGAGAACGCGGTGAAACAGCCGCTAGGAGGTCCAGAAGGCCCCCACGTCTAGCTCGATGGCGCCGCGAAGCCCCTGGCGGACAGTACGTCCACGCGTGTGGCCGTCACCGTGTTGTCGTTGCGCGTGCCCTGTACCAACACCCTGGCTCCCTTCACGACCGCACTCGACGACGCGCCCGTGATGCCGTTGTAGTAAGTGGTCGATGACTGCTCGTCGACGGTGACCACCTGGCCGGAGCGATCGGTCACGGTGAAGCTGCTCGAGGCGACGCTGGCGACCGTCCCGGCCACGCCCAAGTTCGCGGAATTGCCTCCGAAGGCCCCCGGCCCGCCGAATCTCCCACCGAAGCCCGGACCGGCGCGACCGAATTGTGGCGACGTCGGAGTCGAGCTGGAGCTCACCGACGCCAGGGCGACCGACAGCCCGACGACCGTAAGAGCGAGCACTCCCACCGCGATCCAGGCCACGGTGAGATTTCGCAGGACCCTGGCAATCCGCCCACGCCCACCCCCGGAAGGTCCCGAGGTTGGGACCGACGCTCCGGGCGGCAGCCAGCCGGCCCAGCCGTATCCGGGCGGGGGGCCGTATCCGGGTGGCGGACCCTGTCCCCCAGGAGGCACGTTGCCGGGGGGCGTCTGCGGCGGCACGGCTACGGCCTCGGGGGCGGGTGGGGTCGACCCCGGTTGAGGCGCAACCTCTGCCGTGTCGGGCACGTTCCCAGCTGGACCGGCTGGCTCGGTCACATCGCCCACAAGGCCATGTTGCCAATGGAGTCTGTGGAGCAACTGTCGGAGGAATGTGAAGTAGCTGAGAGCCCCGACCACGTGACGTTCTTGACCGTGCGAACAGGCGGGATCGCTCGCGAGATGCAACGGATGGGGCAAAATGGCAGCGTGACGGGTCCTCCGGGCCGTCGTGGCACTCGAGCCAGGGGGTTTTCGCGACGCCCTCACGATGCACGGGTACGAGATCATCGATGAGGAGATGCTTGAGTTCGATGCACGGGGTGAGTGACATCTTGGCCTGGATGGTTTGGTTCACCCACGAAGCGGTTGCCTACGAGGGCTCGCACGCGGGCTGGCAGCAGTGGTGAGTGGCAGACGCTCCAGGCCAGCCTCGGCGGCCGGTTGGGATATCGACGAACAGAGCCTGCGCACGGTGATCTCCGAGAACGCCGACGGGATGCTGGTGGTCGATCCCGGAGGCGTCGTGCGGTTCGCCAATCCGGCTGCCGAGCACCTACTGAGCGGGCTTACCCGGTCTCTGGAGGGCACACAGCTCGCTTACCCCCTGGTCCCAGGAGAGTCGACCGAGATAGACATCGTCGCCGACGAGTCCCCGAGGACAGCCGAGATGCGAGTCGTGGGGATCGAATGGGAAGGCGAGCCCGCACTGCTCGCCTCGCTCAGAGACGTCACGGACCGCAAACGGGCGGAGGCAAGGTTCCGAGGGCTGCTCGAGTCCGCGCCGTACGCGATCGTGATTATCGACAAGCGGCGCCGTGTGCTGCTGGCCAACGCCCAGGCCGAGGAGCTGTTCGGTTACACGCGCAGCGAGCTGCTCGAGCTAACGATCGACGCACTCGTCCCCGAGCGCTTCAGAGAGCTGCACGCGGGCCAGATGACGCGCTACTCCGACAGCCCCCGTCCCCGTCCGTTGAGGTCGGGGCTCGAACTGTATGCACTGCGAAAAGACGGCAGCGAGATCCCCGTCGAGATCTCGCTCGGTCCGATAGAGACCGAAGAGGGGACACTCGTCTCGGCCACTATCGAGGACATCACGGAGGTGAAGCGGGCGGAGATTGCGTTGCGGGAGGCCGAGGAGCGTTTCCGACGAGCATTCGAGGAAGCCCCGATCGGGATGGCGATGCTGGACCCCGACGGCCGCTTCGTGCAAGTCAACGATGCCCTGTGTGACATCACGGGTTACTCACGCGACCAGCTGGAGGCCACAAGCCTGGACGCGATCACACACCCGGATGACCTCGGCGCCGAGGAGCAGAGCATCGGCAGCGTACTAGCCGATGAAGCCGCCTCCTACCGCTCGGAGAAGCGCTTGGTCGACGCGGCCCAGCGGCCCGTATTGGTGGCCATGCAGGCGACGTTGTTGCGCGACTCCGAGGGTAACTCGCTCAACATCCTCGCTCAGATTCAGGACATCACCGATCGCCGACGCGACGAGGACCGGCTGCGTCACCTTGCTGACCATGACGCGTTGACGGGTTTGCTCAATCGCCGCAGCTTTGAGCACGAGGTCGCAGCTCACAGGGCGCGCAGTGTCCGTTACGGTGGCGGGGGCGCCGCAATCATGCTCGACCTGGACCACTTCAAGTTCATCAACGACACGCTCGGGCACCGCGCGGGCGATGAGACGGTCGCCCGAGCCGCCAACGTGCTTCGCTCGCGTCTGCGCGAGACCGACGTGCTCGCCCGTCTCGGCGGCGACGAGTTCGCGGTGCTACTTCCGCGCGCCGACGCGCCGAGAGCGCTTCTCGTCGCCGAAGAGCTGCTGGAAGCGTTACGGGGAGAGACGGTCCAGCTCGGCAGTCACCAGCGGTCGCTCGCCGCGAGCGCCGGTGTCGCGCTGTTCGAATCCGAGGATGACCCGCACGGTGAAGATGTGCTCGTCAAGGCCGACCTGGCGATGTACGAAGCCAAGAAAGCCGGACGCGATCGCGTGGAGCTCTACGCCGCCGGTGAGCACGGATCCTCGGGTACGAGACGTCACGTTACTTGAGACACATCGGATCACGTAAGCGCTGCAACTCGGCGTGTTCATTTTCCTGGCACAACCGATTCTCGAGTTCCCACAGGCCGGGATGTTCCAAGCCCCGCCTGTCGGCGGCGAACCGACGACGCCCCTGGAGGCCTATGGCTACCAGGGCGTGGCCGGATCCCGATTGATGAGCCACCTGACCAGCTCACGGGGATCCGGCCAGCCGCCGTTCACCACGAATGTCGACCTCATGGTTCTCACCGCGGTTCTCGCGAGGACGAGATCGCATTACCAGTTCTGCTCGGGCCACAAAGCGAGCGGGTCGGCATAACTCGGCTGGAAATGCAGCCACTACCGCGTGATACGTACTACCTCCCTCGTCTCCGCCCGTACCCGAGGGAACGTGCCAAGCTACTCGCCTTCACTTGGCGCTAACCGCCGACTCTCAGACGACGGGCATGTCGCTGGGGAAGCGCCCTTCCAGGATGTCGACCATACGGGCCTCGACCATCGGCCTGGAGTGTTCGTGCGTCAGGATGTAAAAGGTGTCGCTGCGCACCGCGTCGAACACACGATCCGCGACCACGTTCGGCTCAATGCCTCCCGCCACCAACTGGTGGATCACATCCCGAACAACGGCAGCTGCCGGGTCGTCGTCGGGCTTCGGGGCCCAATGAGGGCGGGTGCGCTCGGACTCGCCGATGCCCGTTCGGACAAAGCCAGGGCATAGGACCGACACGCCGACAGGCGAGCCACTGAACCGCAGGTCGCGGTAGAGGGTCTCTGAGATCGCGGTCACGGCGTGCTTGGTGGCGTTGTATGGCCCTAGCAACCCTGGTGATGTCAAGCCAGCTTCCGACGCCGTGTTGACTACATGGCCCTCGCCTTGGTCGACCAGCAACGGCACGAATGTCCGGATGCCATGGATGACCCCCCACAGGTTGACGCCGAGGATCCACTTCCAATCCGCTTCGGACACCGTCCACAGCAGTCCACCCACACCGACGCCGGCGTTGTTGTGCACCAGGTGAACTGCCCCAAAGCGCTCCAGCGCCTGATCACGCAGGGTTTCTACCTCAGAACCATTGGACACGTCGGTGACGACGGCTTCCACTTCAGCCCCAGACGACATCAGTGCCTCAGTGGTCACCTTCAGCGCGCCCTCTTCGATATCGGCCAGCACCACCTTCATGCCTTCGGTGGCGGCTCGCTCCGCCACCGACCGGCCGATCCCGCTGGCTCCTCCAGTGATGACCGCCACCTTCCCCCGAAGCACCTTCATGGTTGCCCTCCCGCCGCCAGTCCATTCGGCAGCCATGCTCTCATGCCGGAGAATTCTGGCTCGATCCGGCTGGCTGCCTCGTCAAGCCGCCCTGTTCGTAGTCGTTGTACAAGGTCCGAACCGACCCTCACCTGCTTATCTCTCAGTCGGGCTGGCGAGATTTGAACTCGCGACCTCTTGACCCCCAGTCAAGCGCGCTAACCAAGCTGCGCCACAGCCCGTTGTGTTCTGACCTGCGCCGCTGTCCCCGATCGACTCGAGTCGACCGACCGCAACGACAGATTCGCAACCCGATGGAACCATGTCCGCCAGGGACGCATCTTGCCGCCCAGAACCGCGGCAATAGGATCGCCTCTAGTCCACGATACATCCACTGTTCCACACGGAACCGCCTGAGAAAAGCGATCGTGTACTGGAGGACTGCCGTCCTCGTGTAGGAGATTGTCGCTTGGGTACTTGATCCCGGCAGAGTTCGCCCGCACGTGGTGGGCAGAACATCAACACGACCCAGAACTCTCATAAGGAGTGGACCGAAGATTGCGGTCCGGTCACTCGACCGTTCACACTGGCAGAGCCGCAACGAGCTAGCACTTGCGATCTTCGAGTACATCGAGGCCTTCTACAACCCCGCCTGTCGCGACTCCTACGTCGGGCAGCTCAGCCCTCTGGAGTTCGCGTACCGTCACAGCGCCGTCTCTGATGCGGCATGATCACCACAACCGACCTGTCCGGTGAACCGGGGCCGCGCTCAAGGTCAACCGAACCTGAGGCAGACCCATTCCTGCGGTTTACGGGATCACGGTGAGAGATCTGACTGGACCCCCTTGGGGGTCCAGTCAGATCTCGTGTCCCTCACAAGGTGTAGTTCAAGGTCACCTGGGCGGAATCGCCAAGTAGCAGTTTATTCATCACCCCGTTTGTATAATAGGCAGCTATTTCACCCGTAATGTGCCAGCGATTCGGGTAGCTAGTACTAACAACATTAACGTTGCCAGTGTCGACGGCGACATTTACGCCACCGCCAACTCCACCTGGAGCCGAGTACCACTGGTTGGTTCTCGTGTTCCAGTCCCAAAAAGTGAAGGCCTCGATGAGAATCTCAGTGGGCGGGGGCACGCAGGTTGTGGTCACCATACCTGCGATACGTGGCGGGTTGGTGCCGTTAAGCACGGGTTGCCATTCTGCGGTGTAGCAATTTCCTGCGCTGAGCGCGGGGCTTATGCTCGCTGCTTTGGGCCCATTCGCGGCAGCCAGGGCCACCGAGGATGAAAGTCCAACTCCGAGCAATGAGACAGTCAAAATCAGGGTTGCGGCTATGGGGAGCCGCCATCTCGTTCGCATTCCGCCCTCCCCTCGCCATAGCCATTCTGCCACGAGAAATAGCCACGGCATATCTTGGTTGTTTTTGTATTGGTTGTTTTTCTTCAAATGTTCGTGGCATGTTGAGTCTAAGTACCTGGCGAGCCGTGTACAAGGGGTCATGTTCCAGGGGCCCATGAATGCAATGCCACGAGAGACCTCGAGCTCGGCCCCGAGCAGATCGTGATGAAGAACTCTCATAGGAGTTGACCGAAAATTGAGATCCGGTCAGTTCGTAC
>JBELAS010000145.1:0-4688 GCA_049508615.1 Acidimicrobiales bacterium | reverse complement strand
CAGTACCCGAGGCCGCGGATGACCTCAGAAGCGCTGGAGGTCTCGCTGGTGGCGGGGAGTGTTTCGGTGTAGCGAAGGACGTCCACCCCGTACCCGGCCTCGACTATCAGCCCGGCTATCCACCACAAGCTGCACAGCAGGGTCAGCAGCGTTATCCTCAGCGCTGCGATCCCTGCCGCGCGCCAGGTGCTCTCGCGCTCGACCGCCACCGCGAATATCAGCCAGAGCACCGGCGCTACGCCCACGTAGATGATCGAGCTCGCGTTGATGCCGCTGGTGAGCGCGACCACGAGGGCGAAGAGTGCCGGGTACCTCCAACCGCCGCGGCGCAATGCACGCGCAGTGAATGCAACCATGAACGGCAGACCTGCCCAAGGCAGCAGGATGACCGATATGCGACCTGCGTACTGCAAGAAGTAGGGCGACAACATGAAGGCCAGCGCGGCGACCGTGCGCCCAGGGGCGCGCAGGTTGAGGGTCCGGCACAGCAGGAGCACACCCGCTCCTGCTGCGAAGAGAATGGACCCGAGCCATATGCGTTGAGCTACCCACACTGGCACGCCCACGGCCGAGAAGAACCAGTAGAAGGGCCCCATCGGCAGGAGGTAGCCGATGTACTCGTGCGTGACGGTGCCGAGCGCCACCTGCGGGTCCCACATGGTGGCGACCTGGTGGAGGAAGCGGCCGGGGTCGAGGTACAGGTAGGTCTTGGTGTCGGACGTCTCGATGCCTGGCTTGACCACAAGGAGCGGGACGAAGGCGATGGCTGCCAGGAACACGTGCTCGACGATGTCGAAGTGCGCAGGGCGTCTCCGGGCCACGTTCGCGACGAAGCGCCTTGACCAGGAGCTGGTCACGGGACTGGTGACCGGAGTCTCGATGGGTGTCTGGATGGTCGTCATCGTGCAGCACGTTTCGGCCGGCGCACCGAGTCGGCAGAGGGGGCGTCAGGAGGATCGTGAACGCTGTCCAGCGAGCAGCTCGGCGTCCCGAGCCGCCACGGTAGTGTAAGGGCCACTTCACCTGGTGGCAGCAGCTATCGCTGCCTCTGTGGTCCTGGGACACTGCGGGAAAGCGGCGTGCAGACGATCTCTTCGAGCTCTTCGAGGTCTCCGAGCAAGCTGACCGGTGAGCGCCCGCAGCAGGGCGTCACGCCGGACTCCTTGCTGGCACTTCACGATGCCGGCTACCGGGCCGTCGTGGAGCGGCTCGGCCCGGGCGCGGTGCTCGACGTCGGGTGTGGCGAGGGCTTCGAGTCGGCCAGGTTGATGGGTGAGGGCCGGCGCGTGGTGGGGATCGACTACAGCGAGGAGGCGACGCGGGCGGCGTCCGCCCGCTTCGGCCCCGAGGGCTTGCGAGTCGCCTGCATAGATGGCGTGAGCCTCGGCCTCGCCGGCGGGACGTTCGACTGGGCGTGCTCTTCGCACATAATCGAGCACTTCACGGAGCCCGAGCTCCACGTGGCCGAGCTCGCCAGGGTGCTCGCCATGGGCGGAACGGCGTTCTTCCTGACCCCGAACGAGCCCGCCGATTTCGAGAACCCGTTCCACGTGCACCTCTTCGGACGCGAGGAGCTGTCCACCCTCCTGGGGCGGCACTTCGAGGATGTGTGGGTCGGTGGCTTGGATGCGGTCGCCCGGGTGAAGGAGGATCTCGACGCTCGCCGCGCCAAGGCGGCCAGGCTGCTCGCGCTCGACGTGTTCGACATCCGGCACAAGATCCCGCGCCGCTGGTACATCGCCGCCTACACGCGGTTGTTGCCCATGGCCTACCGCCTCCTCGCTCGGAGGGATGCAGGGGGCACGACCGGGATCGTGGCCGACGACTTCTTCGTCACCGATGTGATCGACGACACGACGCTGGTGCTGTTCGCAGCGGCGCACCGGCCGCGCCGCACAACGGCAGCCGGTCCCGGCTAGTGGGCTCGGGCTTCCGGCATCGGGCGCCAGGGTGATGAACCCCGGGCTCCGGGTGGCGGACAGCTATCATCTCGTAGTGGACAGCGGCGACGGCGGACGGGGGTAGGCAGATGCTCGCGGTGGCCCTTACCGGTGGGATCGGCTCGGGCAAGTCGACCGTCGCGGGTCTGATGGTCGAACGCGGGGCGCTTCTGATCGACGCCGACGAGATCGCCCGTGTCATCGTCGAACCCGGCGGTCCTGCCTATCAGCCGGTGGTCGACCGTTTCGGCCCCGGGATCCTCTCGGCGGACGGGACGATCGACCGCAAGGTTCTCGCGGGGCTGGTGTTCGCGGGCCCCGGCGAAGTTGCCGTGCTGAACGCGATCACTCATCCGCTGATCGGTGTCGTGATGATCGAGCGCTGCCGCTCGCAGAAGGGTACCGACCGTGTGGTGTTACTGGACATCCCGGTGTTCTCGCCCGGGTACCGAGAGCCCCTCTCTCTCGATGTGGTCCTGCTGGTCGACTGTCCGGTGGAGCTGGCCATCGAGCGCATCGTCGCGCAGCGTGGCTTCGATCGTTCCGACGTCGAGGCGCGCGTCTCGGTCCAAGCAAAGCGCAACGACCGACTCGCGGCTGCCGATCTCGTGATCGACAACTCGGCGGACCGCCAAGCGCTCGTGTCACAGGTCGACAAGGTGTGGGACGAGCTGGTGAACCGCGAGCGTGCCAAGAGAGACGCCAAAGGAAGCTGAGCGCGTCGCGCAGGACGGCGTCGTGCCGCCCGGTGTTGTTCAGCGGCGCCCTGGATGTCTCCACGCGGGAGCCCGGTGGCGTCTTACGGCTCGCCGCCCGCGGGCGCGGTACTGGCTTCGCGCGCGCTCGCGTTCCTTGATCTCACGCTGAGCTCGGCGTCGGTGCAGGGCGTCAGGCGCCCACTCCGGGAGGAAGAAGGCTCCGGCGCAGACGAGCACGGTGACCACGGCGAAGATCACTGACGCGACGACGGGCGTGGTGGTGCGAACCATCGAGAAGCTCGGCTCGGCTCGCCGGAGGAGCGCATTCTCTGCCTGTGCCATCGAGGAGGCGCCCGAGGTCGATCGCGTCATGTCGGGGGAAGTGACGACTTCGGCGACCACGGCCCGATCCACGCGAAATGCCACGATATAGGCGTAGCCGTCGGCCTTTCCGGTGCTCGTGGCCGTCATCGTGTGAGACTCGGCATGTGCCTGCGGCACCGAAGGGATCGAGAAGGGTGTCCCGGCGGAGAGGGTCTGGCCGGACAGGGTGGGCTTGGTGATGAACTGCGCCACGCTGGCCGTGAGGGCCGTGTCGGCGCGCTTCGAGTCCGGGAGGAGCTGGAGGAGGATCCCCGCTTCGGTAACGCTGGCAGTGTTCTTCGTGTTGGCCCACTCGACCTCGTAGAGCCCGGTCCGGGTGGGGTTCGTCTTTGCGGCCTGCTTCACCACGGTGAAGGGGCTCGTGGACGGGCTGATGGAATCGGCCAAACCGGGGCGCGACGGCAGCCCGGGAAGCGATATGCGGTGGATGACGAGGTTGCCGACCAGCCGGCGCTCGACGTGGGAGGGCCTCATGAACAGCAGGTAGCCGGCCACGGCGAGAACGATCACGACCGCCACCCTGGCCAGGCGAAATGGCATTGTGTGCACCGCAGCACAGTAGTGGCGGAGCCTGTGAGGTGCCTGAGCCGACATGACACCCCCCCCGGTACGATCGGCTCGTGGCCGAACTGCAGGTCGTCTCACCGTTGCGCCCTGCGGGTGACCAGCCGCGTGCCATCGCCACCCTCGCGCAGGGTGTGGCCCGGGGCGACCGCTACCAGACGCTCCTCGGGGTCACCGGGAGCGGTAAGACGGCCACGGCGGCGTGGATGATCGAGACGGCCCGGCGCCCCACCCTCGTGATCGAGCCGAACAAGTCGCTGGCGGCCCAGCTGGCGTCCGAGCTGCGCGAGCTGTTCCCGCGAAACCGCGTGGAGTTCTTCGTCTCCTACTACGACTACTACCAGCCGGAGGCCTACCTCCCGACTTCTGACACCTATATCGAGAAGGACTCCTCGATCAACGACGAGATCGACCGGCTACGTCACGCCACGACCTCGAGCCTGCTGCTGCGCAGGGACGTGATCGTGGTGGCCTCGGTCTCGTGCATCTACGGCCTGGGCTCGCCCGAGGAGTACCGCGACCGCATCCTGGGGTTGGCCGTGGGGGAGGAGCACGACCAGCGCGACCTCCTGCGGCGCCTGGTCGACCTGCAGTACGCCCGCAACGACGTGAACCTGGTGCGGGGGACCTTCCGGGCCCGGGGCGACACCGTCGAGATCCACCCCGCCTACGAGGAGACCGCCCTGCGGGTCGAGTTCTTCGGCGACACGGTCGAGCGCATCGTCCCCTTCGACGTGCTGACCGGGGAGATGGGGGCGGAGATGGAGGACGTGGTGGTCTTCGCCGCCACCCACTACGTGGCCGGCGAGGAGACCATCGCCCGGGCCATCGGCTCGATCGAGGTCGAGCTGCGCGACCGGCTCCACGCCTTCGGGGCCGAGGGGAAGCTCCTCGAGGCCCAGCGCCTCCGGGTGCGCACCGAGCACGACCTCGAGATGCTGGCCGAGACCGGGGTCTGCTCGGGCATCGAGAACTACAGCCGCCACCTCGACGGCCGGTCGCCGGGCGAGCCCCCCTTCACCCTGCTCGACTTCTTCCCCAAGGACTACCTGGTGGTGATCGACGAGAGCCACGTGGCCGTCCCCCAGCTCCACGGCCAGTG
>JBELAS010000144.1:0-4712 GCA_049508615.1 Acidimicrobiales bacterium | reverse complement strand
CACCGGCGGTGCCGGCCCCTTCGCTCGTGACCGATCGTCATCGCGCGCTCATGCGGCAGGTGGAGGCGCTCGGGCGTTCTGTCATTGCTGCCGAGGCACCCAGGCTCACGGTCGTGGCGCGCGACCGTCCTGGGCTTCTCGCCGCGATCACAGGTGTGCTCGCCCTAAGCGGACTCGACGTGCGTTCGGCCGACGCCGCCGGCGAGGACGGTTTTGCCGTTGATGTCTTCGCGGTGGAGCCGGCTCGCGGACACTGGCCGGACTGGGAATTGGTAGCGGACGAGCTGGAGGCGGTGCTTCGCGGCAACTTCCCGCTGACCGAGCGCCTCGCCGAGCAGGAACGCGCGTACGCAAGTGGCCATCGGGCGACCTCGGCGCGCCCGGTGGCCACCCAGGTGACCATCGACAACGCCGCCTCGGCAACCTGCAGCGTGGTGGACGTGCGGGCGGAGGACTCGTTGGGACTGCTTCACCGGATCACCACGTCGCTCTTCAACGAGGGGCTCGACGTGGTGGCCGCTCGTGTCTCAACGCTCGGCCATGAGGTCGTCGACGCCTTCTACGTGCGCGACAAGTCAGGGGGGAAGGTGACCGACCCCGAACGCATCCGACACATCGATCGACGTGTTCAGGATGCGGTGCCGCCACGCACCTGAACACGGACATCGTTTACCGACTCTTAGGGCTTCGCTTGCAGGCTTCGCTCGGTCGCTGTACCGGCCGGGATCTTGTCCAGCCGGCTCTGCCTGTATCCGACCATGCAGGCACTCTTGCCGCTTCCGCCGCGATACGAGGACCTCCTTGACCGATTCTGAGCGAAGCGCGCTGATACGATCGGATGCAATGGGCGGCAGAAATCGCATTCGAACACGATTCTCGAATCACCCGTGGTTGACCGCGGGCATCATCGCCTCCGCCTGTGCGCTGGCCGCGGCATCGGGTGCGCTGGTCGAGTCGCGGGTCAACTTCTCGAACGCGGGGGCCTCGTCCGCCTCGTCCCCGAAAGGCCCTCCGAGGGTGTCGCTGCTGTCGAGCGAGCCCGCCCCCGGTGCCACCGGCGTGGCATCGGACGCTTCCCTCGCCCTCTACTTCAGCTCCGCTCTCGCGACCGCGAGTGCCCTGCCGACCCTGAACCCCCCGGTGGCAGGGACGTGGCTCCAGACCTCCCCCGGCACCCTCGCTTTCGAGGCTGCCGGGAGCTTGCCGCCCGGGGCGACCGAGCAGCTCTCGGTGCCCGGAGGTAGCAGCGGCGTCCTCGCTTCGAATGGGACGCGTCTCCCCCAGAGTGTGACCGTGAGCTTCACCGTGGCGCCGATGTCGACGCTTCGCCTGCAGCAGCTGCTCGCCCAACTCGACTACCTACCGGTGTCGTTCACTCCGTCTGACTCGGCCCCGGTTTCCCCCATCGAGATGGTGATGCCACAGCTGGGTGGCTTCTCCTGGCGGTGGAACAACCTGCCGACCGATTTCCTTTCGCTGTGGTCACCCGGGCAACCGAACGTGGTCACGAACGGCGCGGTCATGGCCTTCGAGAGCCAGCATCAGCTCCCGACCGACGGCATGGCAGGACCACAGGTGTGGGAGGCGTTGTTGCAGGCAGCCACAGCCGGGCAGACAGACACCTACGGTCACTACGACTTCGTCGAGGTATCCACGTCGATCCCCGAGCACGTGGACGTCTGGCGCGACGGGGCGGTCGTTTACACGTCGCCGGCGAACAGCGGCATCGAGGCGGCACCGACCGAGTTCGGCACCTGGCCCGTCTACGCCCGTTACGTCTCGACCACGATGTCCGGAACGAACCCCGACGGCAGCCACTACAGCGACCCGGACATTCCCTGGGTCAGCTACTTCCATGGTGGCGACGCCCTTCACGGATTCATCCGCTCGAGTTACGGCACCCCCCAGAGCCTGGGTTGCGTCGAGCTGCCGCCCGCCAACGCCGCAGTGGTCTACCCCTACACGCCTCTCGGCACGCTCGTCACCGTCTCATGATCACAGACCCCCGAGCCTCGACTGAGCCTCGACCTGACGGTCGGCGGCGAGGACACCATCTCACAGCGGCCGCACAGCCGCCTCACAGGTCGCCCCGGTCTAATGGACTCGATGGACCACGATCCACAGCCCGGCTCGAGCGACTCGCCTGAGACACCTCCCGGCCACGCGCCTGGAGGACAACCCGGCTACCCCCCGCAGACACAGCCCGACTACCCTCCCCAAGCTCCGCCCGGCTACCCGCCACAAGCTCCGCCCGGCTACCCGCCACAAGCTCCGCCCGGCTACCCGCCACAAGCTCCGCCCGGCTACCCGCCACCACCGCCTCGGAGCTACCCGCCACAACCGCCTCCGGGCTACCCGGCTCCGCCGCCTCCGGGCTACCCGGCTCCGCCGGCTTGGTACCAACGCGGCGGCGGGTGGCCACCTCCGACCCTCCCCGGCTCCGGACACACTGGCGGATGGGACCAGTGGGGTCCTCCCCCCGGAACCGGGTGGCCGCCGCCCTCACCCGTTGGAACTCAAACCCAATGGCTGCGGGTGGTGGCCGTGGGCGTGCTGGTCGTGGCCATGGCGCTGGCGGTCTTCTACGCCGGGCGAGATTCGATCTCCTCGCCCAGCCAAGGCCCCTCGGGTGGAGGCTCGGGTGGGGCGGGACCGTCATCGGGAGCACCGTCGGCCACTCCGGGCGTGGCGGCAAAGGTCAACCCCGGACTGGTGGACGTGAACACTCAGCTCAGCCTGAACACAGGAACCGCCGCCGGGACCGGGATGGTCGTCGGTTCCTCCGGGGAGGTGCTCACCAACAACCACGTCGTGGAGGGTGCCACGTCGGTGAGCGTCACCGACGTAGGCAACGGCCGCACCTACTCCGCCACGGTCGTCGGGACCGACAAGACGAACGACATTGCAGTGCTCCACCTGTCGCAAGCGTCGGGTCTCACCACCGTGGCGATCGGCGACTCCTCGAAGCTCGCAGTAGGCGACGCTGTGACCGCCATCGGGAACGCGGGAGGCACCGGCGGAACACCTACCGTCACCACGGGGGACGTGACGGCTCTTAACCAGGCCATCACCGCCAGCGACGAGCTCGACGGCAGCGCCGAGCAGCTCACCGGGCTCGTCCAGACCGATGCCTCGCTGCAGCCCGGGGACTCCGGTGGTCCCCTGGTAGACAACTCGGCGCAA
Source organism: Acidimicrobiales bacterium (assembly GCA_049508615.1). Taxonomy (GTDB): domain Bacteria; phylum Actinomycetota; class Acidimicrobiia; order Acidimicrobiales; family UBA8190; genus Bog-564. The sequence continues at coordinate 1,529 of JBELAS010000144.1, read as the reverse complement.
GTGGTCGCCATCGACACCGCTGCGTCGCCGGGATTCCAGTTCCAATCCGGGGCGACCGCGTCCTATGCAATCCCGATCGATCAAGCGATCTCGATAGCCCGCCAGATCGAGGCAGGAAACGCCTCTTCGACGATCCACATCGGACCGGCTGCTCTCTTGGGGGTGGTGATTCAGCCCTCTCAGTCGGTCTCCGGCGCGTTCGTCAAGAGTGTCGAAAGCGGGTCTCCCGCCAGTCAGGCGAAGATCACCCCCGGGGACGTGATCACCTCTCTCGGCGGCCAGAACGTGGGTTCCTCCACCACGCTGTCCAAGCTGATGTATCCCCACCACCCTGGTGACTCGGTGAAGGTCGGATGGGTCGACCCCTCGGGCCAGCAGCACAGCGCCACCGTGCACCTCGCCACCGGCCCGGCCGCTTGACGATACGGCCCTCGTGCGCGGTCCTCGCTGCCCGTAGGGGGTGTTCGGTCCCCGGCGCTTGGTAGTCGTTGCGCGTATCCGGGTGCGCCTGGAACCCTGCGCGAGCCGTTGGGCCAGAGGACGCGACTCGAAGCTCGGACGGACACCACATAGCGTGTTGCCCCATGGGGAGCAGCGCCGTCGCCGTCCGGACACGCAAAGCGCGCCTGGACCGAGCTGAGCCGGCAATACGCCGGTTGCTGTTGGTCCCCGAGAAGCGACCCGAGACCAGGGGCTCGAGCAACGGTGAAGCAGCCGCCCATCGGATGTTCAACGTGTCGATCGCGCTGTCGGGGCTTCGCTGCCTGCTCGGCTACGTCATCCTGCCCGTGGTCACCCCCGCGCTCGGCGCAGCGGCTCGGGTCGGACCTGTCATCGGGATACCGATAGCAACTGTCGCCTTGGTCTTCGACGTGATCGCGGTTCGACGCTTCTGGGTCGCCGACCACCGTTGGCGCTGGGGCATCAGTGCGATCTACGTGGCGGTCATGGCGATGGTGCTGGCGTTGTTGATCAGAGACGCGGTGCACCTCGCTTGACAGCCCGGTCGCCCTGGCACGACGGGAGACGAGAGGTGACCTCAGGGGCCTGGTGCGCGGTGCGTCACCCCGGCACAGGTGACCTCTTGGCTCACGAGGTGACGATCGAGCTCAAGAGGCGCGGCGGCGGCGCGAGCCGCTCGCGGCGCGAACCGCACCCTCGAGCTCTTGACGGCTCATCTTGGAACGGCCAGGCACGTCCAGCTCGGTGGCTCTCTCGTAGAGGTCGGACTTGCTCAACTCAGAAAGATCGACACCAGCGCCGAGCCTGGGCGAACCTCGTGACGCCGCGGCACCCCGCCCACTTCCCGTCGGCCGGGCCGTGCCGGCCGATCTCCCTTGCTGAGCTGTCTTCGCTGCTGCTGCTCGGTGGCGTCCCTTGGCCGCCTCGACACTTCGCCGCAACGCATCTGCGAGGTCCACGACAGGCACATCCCTCTTCGACGCCGGCTCCGAGACGATCTCCTCACCCATGCGCTTGCGCTCGACCAGCTCCTCGACGCGCTCGCGGTAGGTGTCGCGGTAGTTCTG
>JBELAS010000143.1:4733-5312 GCA_049508615.1 Acidimicrobiales bacterium | reverse complement strand
ACGATGTGGTCGCGATCGCGCGCCGCCACGGGGCCCTGGTGATCTTCGACGAAGTGATCACCGGGTTCCGGCTGGCCGCGGGTGGCGCGCAAGAGGAGATGGGCGTCACGCCCGACATCACGATCCTCTCCAAGGCACTCGGCGGAGGGTTCCCCGTCGCCGCCTTCGGCGGCAATCGAACGATCATGGAGCCGCTGGCCACCAACACCGCATTCCATGCCGGCGTCTACGCCGGCAATCACGCCGCGATGCGGGCGGTCATCGCGACGCTCACGAAGATCGGGCGAACCACCGGGCTCTACGACACCCTCGACCGGCGCTCCGGCGAGCTGGAGCGCCAGGTGCGTGAGATCTTCGCCGGGACACCCCGACCGACGCGCGTCGCCCGGGCCGGATCGATCCTCTCGGTGGCTATCTTGCACGAGCCGATGGATGGTGACGAGGCAACCGACTGCGGCGTCGAGAAGATCGACTTCGACGCCCATCGCCAGTTGCAGATCGAGTGTCAGGCTCGGGGGATCTACTTCCATCCGAACCCTCTCGAACCGTGGTTCATCAGCACGGCCCATGCGCCGTCGG
>JBELAS010000143.1:0-4721 GCA_049508615.1 Acidimicrobiales bacterium | reverse complement strand
GATGGGAGTGCCGCCGATCACCGCGGCAGATTGCGACCGGTCGATCGTCGATCGCTTCTGCTACGTGGCTCGGTGCACCCCCGATGTGCTCGCCGTGGTCGACGCAGACGCCACCCTCACCTACCGCCAGCTCGACCAGCGGTCGAACGCGCTGGCACAGGCGATCGTGGACCGAGTCGGTCCTGGATCTGGTCTCGTGGCGATCCTGCTCGACCAGGACGCCGACAGCATCGTGGCCATGTTGGGGGTGCTCAAGGCCGGGTGCCCCTACAGCTTCGCCGACGTGACCATGCCGGCCGCCCGCCTGGGCGACATCAGCGCCTTCGCCAGGTTCGAGGCGTTCGTGGCCGACGCGGCCCACCAGGACCTGGTAGAGGATCTCGCCGCCGGGCGAGCCGAGGTGATCCCGCTCGGCTCGGGGTCGAGCGAACTGTGTCCCAGGCTCACCATCGGTTCGGATGACCCGGCCAACGTGGTGTTCACCTCCGGGTCGACGGGACAGCCTAAGGGCGTGGCCGTGCCGCACGGGGCCCAGCTCGACCATGCGCGCGCCGCGGTCGTTTCGATGGGCTTTCGTCCCGACGACCGGATGGCGCTCGTGCTGCCGGTGGGTTTTTCGGCCGCCGCGAACTACCTCTACCGCGGGCTCACCAACGGCGCCCAGATCCATCTCTACGACCCCCGCCGGCAGGGGATCGGCGGGCTCGCCGACTGGCTGCGCCGGGCGCGGATCACGTACCTGGACCTCACGCCCAGCCTCCTGCGGGCGTTTCTCGCCACCCTCGACGACCGCGAGGTGTTCGTCGACTTGCGGGTGGTGACCACCGCCGGCGAGCCCGTCTACGGTGCCGATGTCGCCGCCTTGGCGGCCCATCTTCCTGTGACCAGTTCGTTAGTGAACCACACCGGCAGCACCGAGACGTCGGGCTACGCCTCCTACACGGTGCCGCTCGACGGTCCGATCCCCGACGGGCAGGTGCCGTCCGGCCTGGCGCTGGGGGAGCGGGTGCTCAACCTGCGGCGCGAGGACGGGACCGAAGCCGAAGGCGCGGAACCCGGTGAGCTCTGTGTGACCTCGCGCTTCGTGTCGTTGGGGTACTGGCGCGAGCCGGCGCTCACCGCCGAGCGCTTCGAGACGCTCGCCGACGGTAGGCGGTGCTTTCGCACGGGCGACATGGCCGTCCGGGGCGCCGACGGGGTCCTCGAGCACAAGGGGCGTCGTGACCAGATGGTCAAGGTGCGCGGCTACCTGGTCGAGCCGGCAGAGGTCGAAGTCGCCCTTCTCGGCACCGGCGAGGTGAGCGCGGCCGCGGTTCTCGGTGTGTCGGAGCCCGGGGTTCCCACGCGATTGATCGCCTACGTCGTGCCCGTCGGCGCCGAGACGTCCGCGGCGTCGCTTCGGCGCGCCCTTCGCCAGCGGCTGCCGATATATATGGTGCCGACCTCGGTGGTCCTGCTGGGCGATCTCCCCCGCAGCGCCAACGGCAAGATCGACAGGATGGCGCTTCGCGAGCGGCCCGTCCCGCCGTCGCCCCCACCGGTGCCGCCGCGCGACGACGTCGAGCGCCGCCTGGCACTGGCCTGGGCCGAGATCCTGGGAGTGGAGGTCGTAGGCGTCGAGGATGACTTCTTCGAGCTCGGCGGAGACTCGTTGAAGTCGGAGACCGCCATGGCGGCGTTGTGGGACGACTTCGGCGTGTCACTGCCCACGTCGGTTCTCCTCGACGCGCCGACGGTGTCCGAATTGGCGAACAGAGTGCGCCATGCCGGCGAGCTCGGCGCCGGCTCGACGCTCGTGGCGCTTCGAACGACAGGCACCCGGCCACCGCTGTTCTGCGTGGCGGGGGCGGGTGGGCTTGCCGTCACCTACCAGCCGCTCGGCCTGCGCCTCGGTCCCGATCAACCCGTCTACGTATTGCAGAACCAGGGCATGGACAACCGCGGCCTGCCCGACTTCACCATCGAGGGAGCGGCCCGGCGTGCCATCCGGTCCATCCGGTCGGTCCAAGCGTCGGGGCCGTATCTGGTGGCGGGCCACTCGTGGGGCGGCTTCGTCGCCTACGAGATGGCCCGCCAGCTGACTGCAGCCGGCGACCACGTGGCGTTCCTCGGGCTGATCGACGTAATCGACGACCGCTATGCGTCGGAATTGCTCGAGGGGCCGGGGCCCCGGCGCGTCGCAAGTGGCCCCGAGGGCGCGCCGCTCGACGACGCGGTGCCCGAGACGCGACTGAGCCGGCTGCGCTGGCGCTGGAAGCAGCTCGGGGTCGTCCGGCGCGTCGTCATGGCGGCGATGTCGCGTCGCGCACGCACACCGGAGAGCGGTGACGACTTCTTCCACTACGGGCCGATTGTGAGCCGACGCTACCGGCGCCCGCCGTGGAGGGGGCCGGCGACGGTCATCACCGCCACCGGCAACGCCGACGACCTGATCACCATGACGTGGGAGGAGATGCTGCTCGAGGAGCCGCAGCGGTGCTCGGTCCCCGGCGACCACCTGAGCATGTTCCGCGAACCCAATGTCCGATCACTAGCCGAGGTGCTCAGCCGCCGGATCGGCGCCGTTCTCGACGGCGATGCGGCCGTGCGGTCGCCTGTACCTTGAGCCGCTCGCGCTCGCGAGATCCTTCGGTGATGGGTCACTCGACGTAGTCCCAGGCGCGCAGGTCGCCGAGCGTCCGCAGCACCACGTTGCGCCGGGACGCGCTGTCGGCGTGTGGTCGTCGCGAGCTCTACGCGTCGCGCGTCGCTGTCCGCCAGGCACCGAGAGCGAGGGGCACTGCGGCCCAGCACACGAGCACCACCGCTATTGCCGTAGTGGTCATGACCACGTTGTTGGCGGATCCTACGTCGAGGTCGTGGGGTCGCAGCTGCTCGAGGGCTACCCCGAGCACCGCCTGGCGGACGTCGGGCAGCGGGCGAATGCCGATCAGGATGCTGGTGAGCACGAGCTGCCACGCGAGGAGCACGCCGACGGTGATCGACCGGCTGCCGATCAGAGAGGACAGGCTGAGCGCCACGAAGAAGACCATCACGGCCTCGAGCTCCACCCACAGGCCCCAACGCAGCACCGGACCCACCGTGGGAGTGATGTCGGCACCGGCCAGTGCGACGAGGGCCACGACGACGATGGCATAGGCCAGCGCGACGACGAGCACCGTCGTCAGCAGGCCGGCCGGCACTCGCGCCAGGAACAGCGCCACTCGGGATCTGCCGGTGACCACGAGGCTTCGAAACACACCGGCAGCCACGTCCCCAGCGCCTGCGGCCGCACCGATGACTATGGCGGCTATCCCGCCCAGCTGGCTCAAGGCGATGCTGAAGCCGGCCAGGTGCGATGCCCCGCCGGGTGGTCCGTAGTGAAGCGGGTTGGCGAGGTGTAGCGACTCCATGATGACCAGCACCACGACCATGGCCCCGCTGGTGAGCAGCAGGGTCGCTGCCATGAGCCCCCGGCGCCTACGCAGCTTGAGCAGCTCAGCGCCCACGAGTCGTCTCCCGGGCCACCACGGCACGAGGCGTGTCCCGACGGGGACGTGCCCCTGCGGCGCTTCGCTGGTCATGGCTGGCTCTCGAGGGTCGAGGTGACTTCCAAGAAGCGCTCCTCCAGCGACGCCCGACTGATCTGCAGGTCGAAGACGGCGATGCGATTCGATACCAGCTGCCAGTTCAGGTAGGCGGCGGCCTGGCGGCCGTCGATCCCGGCGTGCAGCGTCACGCTGAGCCCGTCTGCGACACCGGTCACGTCCGACACCCAGGTGTTAGCCCGCACGAGATCGGCGGCGGCTCGTGGGTCGCCGCAGCCGATCTGCAACACCTGTGCAGCGCTGGCGGTCACCTGGTCTATCGGCCCCTCGGCCACGAGCCGTCCCCGGTCGACGATGGCCACCTCGTCGCAGGTCTTTTCGACTTCGTCGAGGAGGTGGGACGACAACACCACCGTGCGGCCTTCGGCCACGAATCCCCGGATCATGTTCCTGACGTCGATGATGCCCGCCGGGTCTAGCCCGTTCATCGGCTCGTCGAGCACCAGCAGCTCGGGGTCGGCCAGCAGACACGCAGCGATGCCCAGACGCTGGCGCATCCCCATCGAGTACTTGCCCACTCGTTCGTCGGCGCGTTCGGCGAGCCCGACCCGTTGCAGCGCCGGGTCGATCCGGTCTCGAGCCGCGGGCTCACGAGCGGCGGACAGGATCCGGAGGTTCTCTCGGCCGCTCAGGTACCCGTGGAACCGAGGCTCGTCCACGATGGCACCGACACGGGCGAGGGCCCTGTCGCGCTCGGCGGGCACCGGATGACCGAGGACGCGCATCGTGCCGCCGTTGGCCGGGGTCAGGCCGAGGAGCATGCGGATCAGGGTCGTCTTGCCCGCTCCGTTCGGTCCGAGATAGCCGAAGGCGATACCGCGGCGCACACGCAGCTCGACGTTGTCGACCACCGTCCGATCCCCGAAACGCTTTGTGAGCCCGCTCACCTCGACGGCGTAGAGCGTCTTCTGCGGGGCCGCAAGATCGGGAACCGATGACGACTGGGGGTCGGCGCTGCGGTCGATCGTCATGTCCGAGCTGCAGATCCCATCACCATAGGCATTCTTCCACGCTCGTGTGCCCGACTAAGGGAACGAGGGCGAGAGCCGGCCGCGACCCGGAGGAGCCGAGTGCCACGCCGATAAGACAGCCTGGCAGGAAGGTGTCATTTCCGTACACTGGAGCGAAGGGTCG
>JBELAS010000142.1:0-4739 GCA_049508615.1 Acidimicrobiales bacterium | reverse complement strand
AAGCGCGGCGAACCCCTCGACCGCCGCCGTCAGCTTTGCCTCGATCTCCTGGTCGTCGTGCGCGGCAAACTGCTTCTCGGTCTCTTCGGTGGTGGGATTGACCGTGGCTATCGGCATGCCCACATCATCCCCCTAAGAGGTCGAACATTCACGGAGCCGGAGAGGCAGTCCGGAGCGGCGCGCGAGAATCACCCGGTGAGCAGCTTCTTGGATATCGACGTGGCCAGGGAGATGGTCGCCGGTGCCAGGCGCGTGGTGGTGCTGACCGGGGCCGGGATCTCCACCGACTCGGGAATTCCCGACTTCCGCGGACCCTTCGGCGTGTGGACCAAGAACCCCGAGGCCGAGAAGCTGGCAACCCTGCAGGTCTACATGTCCGACCCCGAGGTAAGGCGCCTCGCCTGGCGGGGCCGTCTCGAGTCACCAACATGGAAGGCGACACCGAACGAGGGTCACTACGCTCTGGTGGCGCTCGAGCGTCGGGGCGTGCTCCACACCCTCGTCACGCAGAACATCGACGGACTCCACCAGGCGGCCGGCACGGACCCTGATCTCATCGTGGAGATCCACGGAACCATGCGCGAGGCGACCTGCATGAGTTGCGGCGCTCGCATGCCCATGTCCGCAGTGCTCGAACGCGTGAAGGCCGGGGAAGAGGACCCCGCGTGCCTCGAGCCCACCGGCCCTGACGCGGTGTGCGGCGGGATCCTGAAGTCGGCCATCATCAGCTTCGGGCAGAACCTCGTCGCCGAGGACCTCGAGCGTGCAGAGCGCGCCGCTTCGGCCTGCGACCTGTTGCTGGCGGTGGGTTCCGGCTTGTCGGTCCACCCCGCAGCTGGTCTCGTTCCCACCGCTCACCTGTCCGGGGCTCGGGTGGTGATAGTGAACGGCGAGCCGACCGAGTACGACTCGATCGCCGACGTCGTGGTCCGCGGCCCGATCAGCGAGGTCCTACCTGCGATCGTGGGCCCGGGTTAACTCGGCGCTCTAGCCTTCTGGCCTGTCGCCTGCCCTCTCGACTCGTAGTAAGCCCGCGCGACCAGCGGAGCTGCGCCCATGACCGCAGCTCCGTCTTCTATGAACTCAGCTTCCCCTTCTTGCGCGGCCTCAGAGCGAACCACCAGATGCTGGCGATCGTGCCCATGACACCCGCCGCGGCGACAAGAGGCTTGAGTAGCTTGCGGCCGCTGCTCACGGCCTGAACGTTACCAGTCTCGTCAGGCCTTTCGGCCATGGCTTCGTCGTTCATGTCTTGAAGTAGGCGTCGCCACAATGGGTGAGAAGATTCCCCAAGACCAGCATCTTCACCGCTCCGGCCATCTCGTACATGCGCACCGTCGAGCCGCGCACGGAGGGTGTAACACAAGCACTCGGCCACAGCTGTGGATGCAGAGCGTTCGCCTGCGACATGCCCTTCATCCATGCCCACGCCCGAACACCCCTCCGGCACGACATGGCGGAAGCCTAAGAGCCCGCGCCCGCCAGAAGCACATTCCAAGCCAGGTTCCAGGCCAGAATATGGCCCGTGCGCCAGGTCCCCATGATCTCGTCACGTGCTCGCTCGATCGTCCCGGTGGTGGGCACGGCGCTCTTGCTCGGAGGAGCCTTCGCGGGCTGCGGGCGATCGGGACGGGTTTCCCCCGTCGCCCGAGGTGTGCCTTCGATCGCATCGGTGTCCAAGGGACGATTCGTGACCACGGTCAAGCTCGGTCACGGCGACCTGCTGGTGACGCCACCTCCGGACGCGTCCCGGGCGAAGTTGTCCGAGACGGCCGCGTGGGTCATGTTCAGGTCTTCAGACTCAGCGGAGGGTGCCCACGCCTTTGCCATCCTCGGGCTCGGAGTGGCCACCGTGGTCCCGACCGTGACCGGGCAAACGCCTACGCCAGCTCGTGCCACGCCTGGGACGTCGACGACGTCAGTGCCGCCGACCAGCGTTTCGGCCACGATCGCTCCTACGACGAGTGCTTCCACTACCTCCACCTCGGCACCGCCGACGACACCCCCCCTGCCGATCTACCGCCACCGCCTGGCGTGGGTGGGAATCACCTGGGGAGGTCTGCAAGCGTGCCCCGGAACCACGACATCGGGAGGGAAGCTGCAGACCGACACGGCCGAGGTGGCCGTGCTGATCGATGCGGTCACCGGCCACGATGTGATCGCCTACACGAGTGGAGCCGACGCGTCCTGCGGCGGGCCGGCCGGCACACCCACGGTCGTCCGGCCGAACGAGCTGACGTCGGTTTCCTGGCAGCCGGTCGGCCCCACTAGCACAGCAGTGCGAGTGACCGTACCCCCATGCGGGCGCTACGACGGCTGGACGCAGGTGGCGGGGCCAGGACCGCAGCCCGCCGTCCAGGTGGTGGCGAGCGTTCCATTCGACCCGCTGTGCGGAGCCAGCTCGACCCAGGTGGAGGACGTCGATGACATCGTCCCACTGGGCTCCTCGCAGCAGCAGACACCGCACGCGGCAGTGGGCCCTGTCGACGAACTGCGCGTGCTGCCAGGTGGTTGAGGGGGGATCGCCCTGTCGACAGGCAGCGCTGCTAGCAGCACCGCGGCGATTCTCACACGGCGGTAGCCGCGTGACGCGGGACCGTCACGAGCTCCACGTCAGGGGGAAGACCTGTCACCTCTACATCGTCACCTTCGACCTCGACAGTGACGCGCGACCCGGCGAGCGGGATCCGCTCGACCTTCAGATGATGAATGCCGTCGGGAAGCACCGGAGCCAGCCACGTCTTGCCGTACGGGACCCAGGGGTCGAGGCGCAGGATGGTCCGAAGGCACAGCAGCGGAGATGCGGCGGCCCACGCCTGGGGCGAGCAGGAAGTCGGGTACGCCACCGGGGAAGCCAGCTCGCCCCGATCGAGCCCGCTGAACAGCTCGGGCAGACGCCCTCCCAGATGGACGGCTGCATCGAGCAGCGCACACACCAGCCGCTGGGCATGATCCATCATCCCGTAGCGGGCCAGCCCGGCCGCCACGATGGCGGTGTCATGGGGCCATACAGACCCGCAGTGATAGCTGATCGGGTTGAACCCCCCCATCGTGGTGGCGAGCGTGCGAACTCCCCACCCGCTGAACATCTCGGGGGACGTGAGCTTCGCGGCGACGAGGGGGGCCTTCTCCTCGTCGATGATTCCAGCCCACAGGCAGTGACCCATGTTCGACGCGAGAGAGTCGATCGGCTCCTTGTCGGAGTCGAGGCCGACGGCGTACCAACTCTTGTCTTCCAACCAGAAATCCCGGTTGAAATCCTCCTTGAGACGGGCCGCCTTCGCCCTGAAGCGCTCGAAGGTGGCCTCGTCGCCTTCCTCGCGCGCGAAGTGGGCCCGAGCAAGGTAAGCGCTGTACACGTAGGCTTGCACCTCGCACAGGGCGATGGGCGCGTGGGCAACACGGCCGTCGGCGTACCTGATGCCGTCGCCCGAGTCCTTCCAACCTTGGTTCGCCAGGCCTCGGTCTGTGGCGCGCTGGTACTCGACGTACCCGTCTCCGTCCACATCCCCGTATCGCTCGATCCACTCGAGCGCGCGCTCGGCATTCGGGAGCAGCTCGTTCACTGCCTCGCGCGCCAATCCCCACCGCCGCAGCTCGCCTAAGAGCATCACAAACAGCGGCGTCGCATCAGCTGTTCCGTAGTAGATGCTACCCCCGCCGAGCGAGAGTGAAGGGGCTTCCCCGAAGCGCATCTCGTGCAGGATCCTCCCCGGCTGTTCCTCGCTTCGAGGGTCGATGTCCTCGCCCTGGAACCGGGCCAGCGTCTGAAGCACGCCCAGGGCTAGATCGGGATCGACCAGCAGGGCCATCCAGGATGTGATCAACGAGTCGCGGCCGAAGACGGTCATGAACCAAGGCACACCTGCTGCCAGCACGACGCGCTCGGGAAAGTCGGGATCGAAGATGCGAAGAGCCCCGAGGTCCTCCGCACAGCGAGCGAGCACCGCGCGCAGTCCCTCATGGTCGGTCTCCACCTGCGGCACCTGACGGCGCCATCTCGCGAGGCGCTCGGCGGGGGCGGCGCGCTCGATCGGCTGCCCACACCGGTATCTCGGGTCTATGACCTTGCCCTCGATCATGGGGTGCACCTCGACGCACGCCTTCCATTCGCCACGGGCGGGCACGATCACCTCGAAGCTCACCAGGTCATCCCCGATGGTCGAGGGGGTGGGCGACAGCTCCAGCACCGTTCCGCGCCTTACGGTTCCCCGGCGATACGACAGCTCCAGGCTCCCCTCGCGCCTGACACGCGAGATCTCGCCGTCAGGGTCTGAAGCACGTCCCTCTTTCACCGCGAACAGGTCCCCGAAATCGGCGTCCACGAACAGCTCGACCGAGCAGAACGTCGGCTCGTCACCGAAGTTCCTGATGACCAGGTCCTCGCGCATGCCTTGTCCCACGTAACGATGCCGAAAGATCATCAGGGTCGAGTCCACCCGACCGGGGCCGGGGTGGACCTGCGAGACGAAGACAGCCGAGAAGGGGTCCTCTGTCACCGTGGTGAGGGCCTCAGGACGGCTCGCGTTCACCCGCAGCTCGAAGCGGGAGAGGATTCGGGTGTCGCGCACGAACAGGCCCTGTGCCGAGGTCGAGACCATGTCGCCGAGCGGACCGCTGATCGCGAAGGTGGACTCGTCGACCAGGGTGACGACTCCGCCGGGTCGATCGATCGCCGACACCGTGCCGGAGATGGTCCAGGGGTCGGTCACCGACGAGGACGCTACCGGACCTCGGGG